>DILZ01000081.1:0-25262 GCA_002425305.1 Ruminococcaceae bacterium UBA5579 | reverse complement strand
TAAGGCAGATTATGATGCGGTAAGGACAGAGCGGAGAGCTTTTCCGACAACATCATCTCCAATACTCCGAACGCTATCATAGCGCTGAACGAAAATCTGGAGATACAACAGATAAACAAGGCGGCTCTGAAGCTGATGAATATCGCGCACGCGTCCGATGTTATGGGCGAGCAGGTGATCCGTATTCTCGATCCGGGCGTGTTTATAACCGTTATGGACACCAACAGAACAGTCCGCGACGAGCGGAAGTATCTCACCGAGTATGACAAATATGTGGAACAGACGGTCATCTATGATTCGGAATACCGCATCATAATCTGCCTTATGCGCGACGTTACCGATGAGGAAAAGGCTAAGGAGCGCAAGGAGAGCGTCAGCAGGACTACCGCCGAGATCGCGGACAAGGTCGTTGACAATCAGATGAGAATAGTACAGGAGATAGCTTCGCTTCTGGGCGAGACTGCTGCGGAAACGAAGGTCGCGCTTATGAAATTGAAGGAGTCGATTGCAGATGAATAATCTATGTGCCGATATCGGCTGGAAAAGCCTTAACCACGTTGGAGAGCAGCTCTGCGGCGACCATATTGAGATAATCGAAACGGACGACGATTCGATCGTGCTGGTTTTGGCGGACGGCTTGGGAAGCGGCGTAAAGGCGTCGATACTTTCCACACTCACCTCGAAGATCATTGCAACAATGACCTCTCAGGGCATTTCCCTTGAAGAGTGCGTTAAAACTATCATCGCTACCCTGCCGGTGTGCAAGGAACGCGAGGTCGCGTATTCCACCTTTACGCTCATTCGTCTTATCAACAACGAGGAAGCGGAGATAATCTGCTACGACAACCCCGACGTTATTATGTTCCGCGACGGAAAAATCTACGATTATCCGTTCCGGGAGGTGAATATCGAGGGAAAAACGATACATAAGGCGCGTATTATGCTCAAAGAGAACGATACGTTTATCGCTATGAGTGACGGCTGTATTCACGCGGGTGTGGGAATGTCGCTGAACTTCGGCTGGGAGCGCAAGGATATCGCGGAGTTTATGGAAGCGCTGACCGACGTTGGACTTACAGCGAAAATGCTGTCTACCGTGCTTACCGACGAATGNNCTACGGCGGCAAGCCCGGCGACGACACCACAGCGCTTGCCGTGCGCATAAGAGCACGGCAGCAGATGAACCTGATGATAGGCCCCCCCTCCGACAGAAATGACAGCGATAAAATGGTGTCGCTGTTCCTTTCAAAGGGCGGCAAGCGGATTGTTTGCGGCGGCACCACATCGACTATCGTATCGCAGCACCTCAAAAAGCCGATCGTCCCGAATATGAATTATTTCGACCCCGAGATACCGCCGACGGCGACTATTGAGGGAATAGATCTCGTTACCGAGGGCGTTATCACGATAAACCGCGTGAACGAATACGCGAAGGACTATCTCGAGAACAACGAAAGCTACAAGCAATGGAGCTATAAGAAGGACGGCGCGGCACTGATTTCGCATATGCTGTTCGAGGAAGCGACAGATATCAATTTCTATGTTGGCAGGGCGATAAATCCCGCCCATCAGAACCCTAACCTTCCGATAAACTTCAATATTAAAATGCAGCTTGTAAACGAGCTGTCCGAGAGCTTGAAGAAAATGGGCAAAAAAATAAAGGTAAACTATTTCTAGTAGTTATTAGAGAATAGTTGTTAGTTGTTAGTTGCTAGTTCTAGTTGCCAATTAAAGCACGTTTCTGTAAACCAATTGTCTTACCCGTTTACAGCAATGTGCATTAAATAACAACTAACAGCTATTAAACTAGCGACTAAAAGGAGAAGCTATGCAGACTGTGCAGAACAACAACAGATTATATAAATTTGACACCAAGGTGCAGCTCCTTAAATATAAGGTGCTGCGCGAGGTGGCCCGCGAGGCGTGGGACGGTACGCTTTACGACAACGTGCTTGATATCCCGAAAATGATCGTTCCCGGCAAAACGCCCACTATGCGCTGCTGCGTTTACAAGGAGCGCGCTATACTCGGCGAACGCGTCAAGATCGCTATCGGAGGCGACAAGAACAATCCAAATGTTATCGAGGTCATCGAAACGGCTTGCGACGAGTGTCCTATGGGCGGCTACGAGGTGACGAACGCGTGCCGCGGCTGTCTGGCTCACCGCTGCGAGGATGTGTGCCGCAAGGACGCTATCTCGTTCGACCATAACCAGAAGGCGCATATCGACAAGAGCAAGTGTGTGGAGTGCGGAATGTGCGCAAAGAGCTGTCCGTATTCGGCGATTATGAACTTCAAGCGTCCGTGCGTGAGCGCGTGCAAGGTAAACGCTATCTCGATGAACGAGGACAAGGCGGCGAAGATTGATAACGACAAGTGCATTTCCTGCGGAGCGTGCGTTTATCAATGTCCGTTCGGCGCTATCACAGACAAGTCGTTCATCATCAATGTCATCGATATGATCCAAAAAAGCGCGTACGACGGGTCGCACTACAACAAAAAATACAAGGTGTACGCGCTCGTGGCGCCCGCTATCGGCTCGCAGTTCTCCTACGCGAAGCTCGGGCAGGTCGTTTCGGGCATCAAGAAGCTTGGGTTCCATACTGTTATCGAGGCGGCTTTGGGCGCGGATATGGTCGCGTATATGGAGAGTAAGGAGCTTGCCGAGTGCGGCGACTACCTCACATCAAGCTGCTGTCCGGCGTTTGTGGACTACATTCACAAGAGTTTTCCGAATATGGCGGATCACATTTCACACAATCTCTCCCCTATGGCGACTATCGCGCAATACATAAAATCCACCGACCCGACCGCGAAGGTCGTGTTTATGGGACCGTGTACCGCTAAGAAAATGGAATTCCAAAAGGAGAGCGTGCGCCCGTACATCGACAGCGTTATTACGTTCGAGGAGCTTCAGGCGCTATTCGACAGCAAGGATATCGACATTCGCGAGCTGGAATGTGACGTTCTTGAAAACGCGTCCTACTACGGACGCATATTCGCCCGCAGCGGCGGCTTGGCGGACGCGGTAAAGCAAGCGCTCAAGGAGCAGAAGCTTGACGACTTCGAGCTTAAGGCTGTATCCTGTGATGGTATTGAAGCGTGCAAGATCGCGCTGCTCAAGAAGAGCAAGAACGCTCTTGACGCTAACTTCATTGAAGGTATGGCGTGCGTCGGCGGCTGCATAGGCGGCGCGGGCTGTCTTACTCACGGAGAGAAGAACAAGGCGGAGGTCGACAAGTACGGCAAGGAAGCGATAGAAAAGTCTATCACCGAGGCTGTAAGTATGGTAAAGCTGCCAGAACACGTTAAGAATTAATAATTAAAGAATAGCCGCTCCGATAAACGAAGCGGCTATTTTCTGTAATTAAGTCTTGTTTCTCTCATCTACAGCGTCGTAAACAACAATTAATATACTTTAATCTTTACTTAGAGCGGTAGGTCTGCGGCTTAGATATATGCAGTATCCGACAGCGAAAACGATTGTTGCGGACATATATACATACTCGGCTGTCAAACGGCTTTCGGGCGTAAATTTCGAAAGAGCGTCCACCATTCCGTGGACAACGATGCAAACCACCAGATTTCCCGATTTGTAGAACACGAAAGTAAACATAAATCCCCACGCGATAGCGAAGAACACCTGTATCACCGTTTCAAGGCTTGCCTGCCCCGCGAACAGATTAACTATATGTCCTATACCGAATGTAACTGCCGTAATGGTTATCGCAACGGGCGCGGGGTCCTTCTTCAAGATCGCGCGGAACAGAAATCCGCGAAAAAGAAGCTCTTCAACAAATCCAATAAGCAGCATCGAGCAGACCGCGTAAACCTGAGATATTCCCTCGTAGGCAATTCCGAAGCCACCCCATAAATTCCCCGTCATAAGTATCAGTATAGGAATAAAAAACAAATAATCCCGCGCTTTGCCGCGCCATTTTACAAAGCCGTATTTCTCCTCCAGGTGATACCCCTTTACAAACGCGAATATTCCTGCGGCGATAGCCGCAAGTGCTGCCAACATCAACGGGCTTTCATCGCCTAACTTTCCTCGTATCGGAATGGTTAATGCGCAGTATGCGATGATCCACAAAACAGCAAACAGCACCTCGAATTTTTCATAAAACTTTTTCATACGCTATCCTCCCTTGCTGCCATTACCGCACCTTGAAACGCTCTTTCAAGGTGACGCGCGACAAGCTCTTCGTCGAAATCCATCGAATTATTTGCAATAATGCTTGCGTAACCGTGCGCAAACAACGAGATCGTCAAGAAAACTTCCTTGGTTTTCTCCGTTGACATTCCCAAACCGTTCTCCATCGCGGAAATAACCGGCGTAAGCTCCTCGGAATTTATTATTTCAAGCAGATTTTTTTCCTTGACATATCCCGACTGAAGCAGAAACTTAAAACAATTCGGCTCATTTACCGCAAATCTGATGTAGTTCAGTCCTATCCCAAGCAGGATATTGTCATCTTGAACATTCATTAGATATTCGGTATGGAACATATCGATCTTTGCGTAAATTGCCCGCTTTACCTCCTCAATAGTCTTAAAGCTGTACAAAACTGGCTGTGTTGAGCACTTCAAGCGTTCGGCTATAGTTCGTACATTTACATTTTCTATCCCGCTCTCGCGCACGAGCTGAACGCCCGCTTCGACAATCATTTCCTTAGTTATTTTTATTCTTGGCGGCATTGCGGTCTCCTTTTATAATGATTGTTATATAACATTAGTTATATTATAGCATACATTTTCGGAAATGTCAAGACATAAATTATATTTGTTTTAATAAATCAGGCAAAAAAAGGACTTCCGAGGGGGATCGGAAGTCCAAAAGAGAAAAAAACGTATAAGAGGAAAAATTACTTGTTCTCAATTTTTAAATTTGCGCTCATTTTCTCGAGCGTTGTGCGCATTGCCATTAGTTCCTTTTCCGACAAGCCCTTAAGCATTGTTTTCTCGGCTTTGTCTAAGACGGCAAGCACTTTTGTGTACATTTTCTTACCCTTATCCGTAATAAAAACGTGCGTTTCGCGGCGGTCGTTATCATTTTTCTCTCGACGAACGATACCATCGCGTTCCATATTACGCAACGTTATACTGATAGTAGGAGCCTTGAGGCTGGTGATCTTTACCAACTCAAGCTGCGTAAGGCTTTCATTTTCCATAAGAGGCTTCATTATATTTCTATATGAATACCGCATTCCTATGCGCTCTAATTCTTCACATACATAAACACCAAACAAATAACTCGCTTCGTTGACCGCATTTATGAAAGCGTTTTCACGAACCATCAAAGAATTATTATTTGCCGTTTTCATTCAAAATACCTCAGTTACCTATCCTGTTCTACGAATACTTCAAGATACATACATAAGAACTTACATTTTTATATATTTATTATCCGGTTTTATTACATTATAACTCTTTTTTTCACCTATGTCAACAGTTTTTGGAAATATTATATGTGAAAAATAGGTGAAAATTTCCAAAATCAATTGGATATCAATGTACACTTTATCGTATGTTTTTCTTTGGGTAGTCTTGACTTTTTTATCATTATATTATAAAATAAATGTAAAGGAGCTGATAATATGAGTATGCTCGAATCGATTTTGTCGCCGCGTTCGTGTCGGAATTGTCGTGTATGCTGCGGGTTTACACGAGAGGACATCTGGGAGATACCGCTGATCTACAAGGAAAACCGAACTTCCGTGGAGAAAATGCTTGGCGTAGGACTTGTTCCGCGCGGCAAAGAATTCGTTTTCGATATGGATTTTAACAGCAACGGAGTTTCCTACTGCCCTGCCCTTTCGGAAAACGGCTGTACGCTCGGCGAGCTTAAACCTTTTGACTGCGCTGTGTGGCCGTTCCGCGTAAACGCTTTGGGCGATATGCGTGTAATTACTGTTTCCCCCGTGTGCGAAACGGTATTTTCGCTGCCGCTAAAAACGCTCTCCGATTTTGTCCGAAAGGACGGCTTTGCGGAAAAAATGTTTACCGAAGCGCATATGCATCCCGATATCGTAAAACCCTACATCGGCGGCTATCCAATTCTGGCGGTTGAAAAAGACATATAAAAAGCCGCGNNCCGGCGCGGCGAAATTTATTTACTGCTGATAAGGCGGATAAGAAGGGGGTGTCGGAGGCATCGGAGGATTCTGTGTTCTCGGTCTAAAAAGCAGCTGTTCTTTTTTCAGCAAGGTGATCATCGTGCTGATCATCAAAGCAACGCTGCCGATCAAAAGGAATACGCACGCTACGATAAAACCGCCCTTAGTTCCATCTTCGCTGCTTACGCAACCATACATTACAAAGTTAAATACGAAAAGTATCACACCTATGCCGGCATTTATATAGGTCAGCATAGATTTTTGTTTGGTCAAATACGTGAATACAGCGTCAATAACCGCAAAAGAGAAAGCAATTATTGCGGGAACTCTCGCAAGTCCCATAAAGTTCTTTAAACTTTCATATGCCTTCAACTGTGCAGTGTAAGTAGACGCGTTTTCACCGGCACCCAACGAAGCCAACGAACCGATCGCGCCGATAAGAATCAGAAGCCCCAAGATCGCAAGCGATCCTTTAAAAATCATATTAATGATATTCTTCGCGGCAGGTGTTAATGTAGGACCTGGCTGAGCCGGATAACCGTACTGCCCTTGAGGAACGCCGTACTGAGGGACGCCCTGCTGCGGAGCGCCGTACTGCGGAGCACCCTGCTGAGGAGCACCATATTGCGGAGCAGCCTGCTGAGGAGCACCATACTGCGGAGCTGCCTGCTGCGGAGCGCTGTACTGCGGAGCAGCCTGTTGAGGAGCACTGTACTGCGGAGCTGCCTGCTGAGGAGCGCTGTACTGCGGAGCAGCCTGCTGAGGAGCAGCATTTTGAGGAGTCGTCTCCACAGGCGCGGAAGAAGCAGCATTGTTTACGGTATTTCCGCAATAACTGCAAAACGTTGCATTGTCGTCAATTGTTTTTCCGCATTTGGAACAAAACATAATTTTTTCCTCCCATTTATTATAAAATAGAACACAATTTGTTTTATTCGGAATTTCCACAAGAACAAAAACAAACTATCTCGTTTACTATTATAACATATTACAATTATTTTGACTAGTCAGAAAATCCACCAAAATTTAAATAAAATTAATTATTTTTTTTTATGTATCTTACAATTTATCTTGACAAGATAACCCTAAAATGATATAATTTAATATAGAAAATTGTAAATTTGAGAGGGTTTTACCAATGAAAACAAAATGCATAAAAGGCACTCGCGATTATTTACCGCAGGAGTCGGAGCTTCGTGAAAGCATTCAAGACACGATCGTCGAAATATATCGTCAAAATGGGTTTTCGCGCATAATGACCCCCGCCGTGGAGGACATTGAAAATCTTGACAAATCGGACGGCGGCGATAACCTTAATCTTATTTTTAAGATACTCAAGCGCGGCGACAAGCTGCAAAAGGCTCTTGAAAACAGAGAAGAGCTTTGCGATATGGGGCTGCGTTACGACTTGACGCTGCCGCTGACGCGTTATTTCGCCGCAAACAGACAAAGCCTCCCCTACCCGTTTAAGGCTATCCAAACTGACAAGGTATACCGCGCGGAAAATCCGCAGAAGGGTCGTCTGCGCGAATTTATGCAGTGCGATATCGACGTTATCGGCGATCCCGAACCGGAATGTGAGATCGAGCTTATCGCGGTGACAGCAAAGGCTCTTTCCGCTTTAGACATCGGCGGCTTTTCCGTCCGCGTGAACGACCGCGCTGTGCTTAACGGTATGCTTTCCGCCTTGGGCTTTCCCGAGGACGAGCTTTCCTCCGTATGCGTCAGCTTTGACAAGCTCGATAAGATAGGTGCTGACGGCGTTGCGGCGGAGCTTATCGAAAAGGGATATGACAAGTCCGCTGTGGACAAGCTGTCCGATATATTGGCGCAGCTGCCGCTTACTCTTGAAAAGGTAACGGATATAGTCGGCGAGGAAGCAACATCGCGGCTCTCAAAAATAATTGAAGCGAGCAAGGCTATCGCGGCGGGAAAATACGGCGTTGAGTTTGATATCTCGCTCGTTCGCGGACAAGGCTACTACACGGGAACTGTTTTTGAGGTGCGTTCGGAGAACTTCGGAAGCTCCGTGGCGGGCGGCGGACGCTACGACAAGCTCATCGGGAAGTTTATCGGCGAGGACATTCCCGCGTGCGGCTTTTCAATTGGTTTTGAGAGAATTTTCAGCATTCTTTCCGAACAAAACCGCGCGGCTTACTCAAAGCAAAAGCTCGCGATATTCTATGACGACAATTTCGAAGAGGTTTACGAGAAAGCCGAAGAACTTCGCGCCGAGTATGACGTTGCAGTGTTCAAGAAGCCGAAAAAGCTCGGCGCGTTCCTGAACCGTCTGCAAGCAAGCGGATTTGCGGGCTTTGCTTACGCTGACGGAAATGTAAAGATGTTTGACAAGTGATTGGTTTTGCGGATATATGATATCTGTTTTTGGGAGGTGCGGTATGGTATTGATTTTAACTTCTGACGGCGGCACCGGAGGGCTTGTTGCCAAGGGACTTGAAAAGCTGAAGATAGACGCGGTTTGCTGCGGAGAAAACGATAAGCCGGGGGATATCTCTCAATATGAGGCGGTTTTCTTTTCGGGCGATTTTGTCATTAGCTCCAATGCCTGCGCGGAGCTTGCAAAAAATATGTGCAGCGAATGTGCGAGATCGGAGGTACCCGTAATTTTCGACCCGACTTTAAGCGTTTTGCAAAACGAGAATTATGAACTGATAAATGAGCTTGCGGCGCTGTGTGAGATATTTGTTCCAAGCGACGAGGATTGCCTCTCTCTTTGCGGTACCGGCGATCCCGAAAAGATAGCCGATCATTATTTGGATTCCGGAACGAAAAAGATAATCATAACACTTGACAAAAACGGCGCGTTCTTTAAAAGCGCAAAAGAAAGCGGATACGCGCCGACCTTCCGCGCAGACAATGTAGTTGATACAGTGGGCGCGGGAAACGCGTTTGCGGCAGGTCTTATCAGCGGAATTATTGATGATATCCCGCTTGCGGAGGCTGTCGTCCGGGCAAACGCCTGTGGCTGTATATCTATACAAAAGCAGGGCGAGTATTTCCCCGACGCGTCGGAGCTTCGCGAATATATGCTCAATCACCGCTTTGCCGTTGAGGGCTGCAAGGAGTTCTGAACATACAACCGGCATACACATCGTTATCATCATATAACAAACGGAGAATACAATGATCATTGACGCGCATATGCACTTGCCTGTCGGTTATCCCGACTTTGAAAGCAAAAAAGCAAAGCTGCTTTCCGATATGAAAAGCGATAATATCGATATCGGAATAGTGATCTCCGACTCGGAGCTTACAAGCGAGATAGGTTCTATGGACGACTGCGTAGAGCTGTTTGCAGCGAACTGTTCAAACGTGTTTGTTGCGGCAGGTATCAGTCCTCACATAAACTGCAAGGAGCAGTTGTTAAAGCTGCGGAAACATCTGGCGGAGGGTCGGGTAATCGCCATTAAAGTATACTGCGGTCACGAACCTATCTATATTGATGAGGAAGCGTTAAAACCCGTTTTTGAAGTCGCGAGTGAGTTTTGTGTCCCCGTGTTGTTCCATTCGGGCTGGGATAATGCTCAATTCGCCTCACCCGACAGAGTAAGGACTGCCGCCTTGGCATATCCGACGCTGCGCCTTGTCTGCTGTCACTGCTTTTACCCCGAAATTGAACTTTGTCTTGAAACATTAAAAAGTCTTCCGAACGTTTATTTTGACCTGTCATCAGTCGCCGATGATCCTTCTTATATTCCAACAATTAAGGCAACTCTTGAAAAGTTTATTCCGCAGATGCCGGATAGATTTGTTTTTGGCTCTGACTATGATTGCTGTGACAGAAAGCCGCATATTGATCTGTGCACGAGCCTTGATATCCCGAAAGAGTTTAAGAAAATGCTTTTCTGTTCAAACGCACAGCGGCTGTATAACATTTGAATTATGTATTTCGTAAGGATTTGTACCGCTTATTGACTGTTTGGAGGTTATGATTATGACGCTTTACGTCACCGATCTCGACGGAACGCTGCTTCGTTCCGACACCACGATCTCGGAATACACCGTAAACACACTTAACCGCCTTATCGATGAAGGTGTGATGTTCACTTACGCAACGGCGCGCTCGTATGTCAGCGCGTCGCCGCTTGTGAAAAAATTGAATTTGCGCTGCCCCGCCGTTATCTTCAACGGCGTTTTCGTTGTCGACCCGAAAACGGGAGAGCACCTGATAGAGAATATTTACTCAAAGGAGTGTCAATCGCTTGCGCGGGACTTTTTTGTCCGCGAGAGCATTGCGCCGCTTGTATACTCGAACATAGACGGCAAGGAGCGTGTATCGTACTTAGAAAGCCGTGTTGAAGAGGTCGCAAACTATGTGAACTCCCGAAAAAACGACAAGCGGCTTCGCCCGGTGACAAGCTATGACGAGCTGTTTGACGGAGATATTTTCTATTTCACGGTGATAGATCCCCAAAACGTAGAACTGCTTGACAGCGTGTTCACTTTGGAAAACGGGTTTGCGCGGAACGTTCAGCGCGACACCTACGACGATATGATCTGGTATGAGATATACGACAAAAACGCGTCAAAAGCAAACGCCGTTTTACAGGTCAGGGACTTGATAAACGCGGACAAGCTGGTATGCTTCGGCGACAATTTCAACGATATCTCGATGGTAAAAGAGGCAGATATCGGGGTGGCTGTGGAGAACGCCTGCGAGGAGCTTAAAGCGCTTTCCGATGTGATAACAAACAGCAACAACGACGACGACGGGGTGGCGAAATATATTGATAGACAGCAAGAAATTTGAGCGCTCGGTAGAAATTGCTTTGCAGCGGAAAAGAGGACTTCACGGTTCGGTGGGGACGCAGAACGAAAAGCTCATTCACGCGGCGCTGAAAAACTATTACGCGGAATTCTCCGACGAACAGGAGATCAAGATCGGCAGCTTTTACGCGGACGCAGTTTGCGAGGACGGAATATTTGAAATTCAAACGCGGCAGCTTTATAAACTCAGGGAAAAGCTGAGAACCTTTCTCGAATTTTCGCGCGTTACCGTCGTTTATCCTGCCGCGTGCGTTCTGGGAACGCTTTACATAAGCGAGGAAAGCGGCGAAATAGTAAAAGAAGTTGAACCGCGGAACATTAATTCGCTCGTAAAAACGTTTGAGGAGCTTTATTCGATCCGCGATTATCTGACTCACGAAAATCTGCGGATAATACTTGCGCGGCTCAACATACAAAGACGCGTATATTTTCGCGGCGAGCTTTCCGAGCTGCGCGGCAGAAGCGCAAAGAAAAAACGTCGTATCGAAAAAATACCGTTGGAGTTCCGAGAAGAGATAATCCTTGAAAACAAAACGGATTACGCGCGTTTTCTCCCCGAAGGACTTGCGGAAGAGTTCACCAAAAAGGAATTTGCGAAAGCGGCTAATGAGTGTTCCTCCTCGCTGCGGCTGGAGGTTCTGCGCACCGTTGGAATAATAGAAAGAACCGGAAAAATGGGCAACAGTTACTTATACAAAAGGAGTACGCTATGATAAAGTTTATTGTCGGAAAAGCCGATCTCAACATCTCGGCGGCAGTGCGTGACGAGCTTATCTCTCTGCTCGAAAACAACACCGATAATCAGAATATTATCTATATTGTCCCCGACCAATTTGAATATGAAACCGAAAAATCGATTTATAGGATACTCGACGAAAAAGATCTGCTGCACCGATTTTACGAGATACGCATAACCACATTCGACAGGCTTTGCCGCGAAATACTCGAAGCTTGCGGTGAACACCGCCCGTTTGCGGACGACATCGTTAAAAACATAATTATGCATAAAACCGTAAGCGAAAACAAAACCGCAGGANNGGCACTTAATAAGATCGCAGCAAGAACGGGGTTCTGTGACAGAATGGTCAAAACCGTTTCCGCGCTGAAAACATCGGGAATTTCCGCACGCGATCTTGAATTCAGCATAAACACACTCACCAAAACGGACAAGAACTTCTCCGCTGACCGTCCGATAATGAGAAAGCTTACCGAGATAAATATGCTTTATACCAACTATGAGGCACTTTTGAGCGGATACGTTGACAAGCTGGATATTACGGCTATGGCGGCTGACAATATTGCAAAACAAAAGTGCGATGTTTTTTCGGGCGCGAGCGTTTTTGTGGACTGCTTTAATGACTTTACTCAAAGCCAGCTCCAATTTTTAAGGCGCGTTATTGAACATTCCGACAATACAACGTTCGGGTTTACTTGCCTGCTTAACAGCGACCGCGATGTTTTTCGCACCGCGAACTCCCACATAGAACGCCTGAAGCAATTCGCCCTTGACGAGGGTCTGAACGTGGAATTTGTCACGGAGGGAATTGAAAGCAGATTTTCCGATAATTCGCCGCTTTGCGGACTTTCAAAATATCTGTTCCAAAACGTCCTCAACCGCGACACGCTTGGGGACAGCTGCGAGCTTGTCACGGCGCGCAGTGTCTACGAGGAGCTTGACTATGCCGCCGCAAAGATCAAGGAGCTTACGATAGATAACGGTATGCGGTACAATGAGATCGCCGTGCTGTGCACAGATGTCTCAGCTTACGGGAAATATGTCGAGAGCGTTTTCAAAAAGTATGAGATACCGCTGTTCCTTGATACGCCGGAGCCTATACTCTATCAGCCGCTGATAAATCTGGTGTTCTCTATCCTCAACGCGCTGGACAATTTTTCACCGGACACCGTATTAAGCTGTGTAAAGACAAACTTCTTTGCTAAGCCGAAAAAGGACGAGGATATTGACGAACCGGCAAAATTAAACAAGGAAGACGAAGAATGGACAACAAAATACATTAAGCTGAGCGACAAGGACATTGACGAATTTGAAAAGTACATTTTTGAATGGGATCTGAAAACATCTCACCTAAAAAAAACGTTTTCTTTTATGAGAAGCAATGCCGACCACGACTATACACAGCAAACAGCCGAACAGGTAAGGCTTGCGGTCGCCGTTCCCCTGCTGGAGCTTCAGAAGCGGCTTCATAAACAAGGAAATTCGATAAACGGCGCGTACATCACGGAGCAGCTATATGAGTTTCTCATAAACGAGGTCGGTATGGAGCGCGTGTTGTTCAGCCGCTGCAAAAAAGAGCAAATTGACTTGACCGAAAAAGACGAGGACGAAGAGATACTCGACGCGGAAAAGGTCGCATTGTATCAGCGCCTTTGGAATTACCTTATAGATATCTTCAACAAGCTGCACACAGAGCTTTCCGGAACAAACCTCACAATAGGCGAGTACCGAGAGATATTCCGTGAGATATGCGCCGCGACGAAGCTCGCCGACCCGCCGCAGCTTATCGACTGCGTTCTTGTCGGTGACATAGACCGCACCCGTGCCGATAACATCAAGGCGGCGTTTATTGTGGGAGCTTCTTATGACGCGTTCCCGACGCCTGCATCCGAAGCGGGCATCTTCTCTCAATATGAGATAGAGCTTATCTGCGACAAAATTATGCATATTGACGCTGACCTAACAGACGGGGATGTTTCCTCGGCAATTGATATGATATCGCACATAGGCGATAATGTCCGCCGCGAATACTGTCTTAAGTCTATAAAAGAACAGTACTTTCTATCGCTGTATCGTGCATACCGCGCCGTTTCTCTGCCCACGGAATATCTTTGCATAAGCTGCCCCGACATTGACGATTCGGGGGAGGCTCTTGTGGTTTCCGATGTTTTCGGAGAGATCTCCGCGACGTTCAAGGACACGCATACAATAAACGCCGAATCAAAAGACAACAAGTTCTACTGCCGAACGCTTAAAGCGGCTAAAATGCGTTACGCTATGGAGCTTGAGCGCGGTTCTTGGGAAAACGAGGTGCTGCGCAAGGTTTTGGAGAACGAGGACGCGGAATTTGTAAATACACTTGACGAGATAAAAGAGAGCCGCCGTGATTCTGCATACGACGGAAGCAATGGCGGACATTTCTCAGGAAAGCACTCGATAGAACCAAAGACCGCGCGGCTGCTTTTCCCGAATTCGATCGGAACGACCGCCATTGAAAAGCTCAACATATGCAAATTCAAGTACTTCTGTGAATTTGGGCTTAAAATCGACGAGCGCAGCAAACGCAGCTTTACCAACAACAAACGCGGGGAAAGCATACACTATATTTTCCAAAAGGTCCTGGAGGAATACAGCGGGGATATGAACGCGTTTTTCGCGTTGAAACGAAGCGAGCTGCTGTCGCTCTCCAAAAAGTATCTCGCGGAATACCGCGAAAATGAGACCAACAACGATGGTGCGGAGGACAGACGCACGGAATATCTGTTCAACAACATAGCAAACTCCGCGACGGACGTTCTCATAACTATGCAGACAGAATTGTTTGCGCGGCGATACCGCCCTAAATTCTTCGAGCTTGACATCAGGAACGATCAAAGCAGCCACACGATAATCAACAACGAAACGGCGGTCACCGCTCAATTAAACGACGCGGAATTATTCAGCGAAACAGCGGATAACCCCACCGCTCCGAATACACTTCAAATCACCGGCAGTGAGCCTTGCCTTATCACCGCGCCGCTTGAGCTTACTCTTGATGATGGTTCCGCATTTAAAGTATACGGTGTGATCGACCGTGTTGATATGTTCCGTGACGGCGTATCCGACAGCGGAAAGCCGATCGCCTACATACGCGTCATAGACTACAAAAGCTCCGTTCGCTCCTTCGATCTCAACAACGCGCAAAACGGCGTCAATATACAAATGCTGCTGTACCTGTTCGCGCTGCAAAGCTCTAATGAAAACAACCCCGATATAGAGCTTCGGCCGGGCGGAGTAAGCTACATCCCATCCAACAATGGGGGCGCATTGGATGAAGAAGCCGACCCATATCGGCTTCTGGCAATGAACTATCACGAAAGCGGGCTGATTATTAAAGACAATACTACTGAAAATGACCTAAAAAATTATACGGATTTTATTTACCAAAAGTTCGACAGCGACAAAACTATCGCCCCCCGGGATCTTGCCAATATAAAAAGCTCGTTTGAGCCAAAGCAGCTCAATGTTGCGGACGCGGAGTTATTTAACGAGCTGCGCAATGACATCATAAACAAGGTCAAGGAAAATCTGAACGCCATCTTCAGCGGAACGATCGACGCTCTTCCGACGCTTTATTATGAAACATACACAAAGCCGGACGGCAAGAGCGGCTCTAAATTAAAAAACGCGTGTGAATACTGCCGTTTTAAGGAAATTTGTCAAAACGCGGGCAAAAACGTTAACAAGATCGAAAAAGCGGCTCTAAAGCCCAAAACGGTAAAAAAAGACGACGAACGCACCTTCTGGGAAAACAAATACATTAAGGAGGACAGTTAAATTGAGTAAGAAAATAGACCTTAACCCTTCACAAAAAGCAGCTGTTTTTCACTCTCATAATTCCTCCGCCATCGTTACCGCTGCGGCAGGCAGCGGAAAAACCACACTGCTTGTTCAGCGCGTTATTCGACTGCTTTCGGATATGTCGCTGGACATTTCCGCAGACAAGCTTGCTATTATGACGTTCACGAGAAATGCTACAAAAAGTATGCGCGAGAAGCTGAACAAGGAGCTTTCCAGGAAGATCAGCGAGCTTTCCGATAAAACCTCCGCCGAAGAACGCGAGCAGTACGACTATCTGAAAAAGCAGATGTTTTCGCTGCGGCAAGCCGCGATTTCCACCATTGACGCTTTTTGCCTTAAAATGATCAAAGAAAACGTGGAGGAATTCGATCTGCCGCTTAACTTTAACATAGCCGACAACGCAAAAAAAGCCGAGCTTCAATCGCAGGCTCTGAAAAACGCTATGCAGGAGTTTTACAGCTTGGATTTCACCGACGACGAGCGTGACACGTTGTTTTTCTCGTTCAGCTTTGAAAGCGATCAAGCGCTTGAAAACGCCATCCTCGAGGTTTCGGAAAAAATCGCCTGCTTCCCCGACCCCGAACAGTGGATAAGCGATGCGGTGGATTCCTACAAGGATATTCAATCCGTGGAGAAAAACTATCTGCCGCTTTTAAACGACTATCTGGAGCTTGTTACTCAACAGCTGGTGCTTGAAACCAAAAGGTATTCTTCCGAAAAAATATGCGACAGGTTTTATGAGGAAATCAATAATAAAAGAAGCGAGGCAAAATCAAAATCTCAAAGAGATACAGCGGACAAAATGGAAAATGAGGTTTACCCCTCCGTAAAACAGTATATCGAATATGAAGAGAACCGGATCAATAACTTAAAAAAGGATTTTGATGTTTACAAAAAAAGTCCGGACATCGTACACCTATGTGCTCTTATTGACAATCTGGAGGCAAATTCCCAAAACCCGCCCGAAAGATACAGCAGGAGCGGTCTGACTTATAAAAACAAGAAGCTATTCAATGATATCTCAAAAAACGTAATGAGTTCTGTTGATGAGATCTTAAAAATAAAGTTTGACCTTAATACGGAGAAAAACGCGCTTGGTCCGCTGCAAAGTACTCTGAAAACCTTTTTTAAGCTGTTGAAACGGTTTATGAGCTGTTATGAGCTTGAAAAAAGGAACTCCGGCTGCATTGATTTTTCCGACTGTGAACGCGAGCTGTACAACAAGCTCAGCGAAAACGGCGGAAATAACGAATTTCGCAAGCAGCTTTCCAAACGGTTCAGCTGCATTATCGTGGACGAGTTTCAGGATTCCAACAATATTCAAGCCGAGATCTTCCGCCTTTTGGGAGAAGGACGGCTGTTCTACGTCGGAGATGTAAAGCAGTCGATATACTCGTTTCGCGGAGCGGATCCGTATATTATGGCACAGTTGTGCAACGATTCGAACAGCGGTTTTACAACACTGCCGCTCAACACGAACTACCGCAGCAGAAAAGCGGTCATCGACACTGTAAATGCGGCGTTCAACGGGCTTATGACAAAAAAGTACGGCGGCGTAGACTATTCCAAAGGTCACGGGCTGAATTTAGGCTGTAATCTGCCCGCGCCACCGGAAAAAGACAAAGATCTGTACTGTTCCGAGCTTTATCTGCTTTCGGGCATAAAGCAGGCTGTTTCGGAAGACGAGGGCGACAGGGATATGGCAATGCCGAGATTTGTTGCGGCAAAGATAAAGGAGCTTCACGACAACCCGGGCTTTCTTATTTCCGACGGCAAGGACGACGAGGACAACTTCATATACAGACGCGCGGAATATTCCGACTTCATCATACTTCTTCGCACAAAGGGAAAGACAGACTGCTACCGCAAGGCGCTTGCGGAGCTTGATATCGCTTCCGCCGCGCCCAAAGGCTCCAATTTCTTTGAGGCGGACGAGGTACTTTTGGTATACAATTATCTTAAAATAATTGACAACCCGCACTTAAAAGAGGAAGCTCTGAAGGTTATGATGTCCCCTATCTACCGCTTTACAGCTGACGAAGCGGCACAAATAAAGCTGGGGATATTGGGTCTGGAGAACTTGCGGGAAAACGAGCTTCGTGAAATATCCGCCGCTTACAGAAACCGATCGTTCTTATCCTGTATCAACGATTGTCTGACTCAGACCGCCAGACGCGGCAAGGAAGTAATTGATGTAAAGCGAACTATCTCGCCAAAGCTGGAAAGGTTTCAAAGCGATTTTAAGTCGTTCAGAAACCATATGAATTCCGGTTCTCTTGATAATCTTATCCGCAAGATCTACGATGACACCGACCTTATCGCAGTCGTTTCGGCATTTGAGGACAGTGCCGGGCGCGTGGAAAACATTCGCAAAATGCAGAAGCTCGCCACGGACTTTGAAGCGCGCGGCGGCGGCAGACTCGGAGATTTTCTGCGTTTTTTGGATCGCGCACGAGAGAACTCCTCAAAGGGGATCGAAGAGGCTGCCCGCGCAGAGAGCAGCGCAAACGCCGTCAGAATAATGACATTTCACGGCAGCAAGGGTCTTGAAGCTCCCGTGTGCATCTTGTCCGAGCTTCAGAACAGTATGAATTCCAAGGACTACTCCGGCAATTTTCTGATGAACTCTGAACACTTCGCTGCAATAAAGCACACCGATATCAAGATCCGACGCAAATCAAAAATGCTGTCATATCAAGCGTTAAGCCGATTTATTCGTGAACGGGCAATGGGCGACGAGCTGCGGCTGCTGTATGTCGCAATGACCAGAGCACAGGAAAAGCTCATTATGGTATCCGACCTGAACAAGGAAAATTACGAAAACTTCAACGTGTTCGTTAAATCCAACTCTATTAACCCTGCCCTGCACGATGAGGTATACGAAAATTCAAAACCGTTTATGTGCGTGTTAAAGACGCTGCTGCAATACGCACCCGCAATAAGCGAGGACGAAAAGCAGTTTTACTTGAAGGATATCGACTGCAAGATAAGCGCGATAGACATTTCCGAAACGAAAATCACAAATATCCCCCCGATTTCCGCAAATAACACGACCACTGACGCGGCAAATATACCGCAAAGTGAGATCACATTGCTTGCCGACCTCATTAAGCTGAAATACCAACACATTACCGACACCGAACAGCAAGCAAAATTCACCGCGACGGAGCTTGCTCACAAGCACACCGCAAAGCCGATAGTTCTTACAAAGCCCGACTTTGCGAAAGACAGCAAAGCGCAGACGTCCGGGGTGGAAACGGGCAACGCGTATCACCATTGTATGCAGCATTTCCCGCTTGACCGTGTAAACACCGGAATGAGCTTTGACGAGACACATTTGGCTGTAAGTTCTGCGATCGACGAGCTTGTAAAGCAAAAAAGGATCACCGACGTTGAGGGGAAAACCGTCAAGGCCGACCACATCGCTCGTTTCTTCCAAAGCGGGCTTGGACGGAGAATGCTGACCGCCTACGCTGAAGACCCCGAAAACGTCAAGCGTGAACAATCGTTCTATGCGGAAATAAACGGCCGTGATGTTCGGCAGGATTATGACGGCGTTATCAGTATTCAAGGACAGATCGATATGTATTTCATCGAAAACGGAGAAATCGTGGTTGTGGATTACAAGAGCGACACAGAAAAAAATCTCACAAAGGAGCTGGAAAATTACAAGTTCCAGGTGGAAATATATATGCTGATACTGAAAAAACTGACAGGAAAAAACGTTAAAGAGATGTATTTATACGCTCTGACCGATGACAAGGAAATAAAGGTATAATGAAAAAGATTTTTATAACTATCTCTGCGGCGGTGATTGCGCTTGTTATCACAGCGCTCACCGCGTTCGCGGAAACAGCGGGCTTTGCGGCTGAGAGCGAGATGACCGTATCGGCACATACCCCTTACGACAAAAAATATGTCAGCATAGATTGGAACACCTCCGCCGGCGAAACGGTGGGCGTTCCGCTTGCGTACAAGGAATTTGTTCTTTTACCTACGCTGAACAAGGTTAAAAAGCTCTCCGAAAAGGATGGAAAAGTAACTGCTACGGTCGAATTTGACGAGAAGGTATCTGAAGATCATAAGGGAGCTGTTGCTAACGGTACGCTTGTTCAGCCAACGCGAACATCGATCTACGCGGTGGATATCGAGGAAATGAGCGTTGTCTGCTCCCGTGAATTCGGCGAGATAACGACAGATATCGCCGTTTCGGACGATTTTATTTATTTCGGTTACAAGGACGGCAAAAAATTCAAGTTCTGCTGTGCCGATATTTCCAAAAGCCTTGAAACGGTTTGGGAATACGAAACGGAAAACGCGGTCACATCGCCGGCGCGAATTGGAAATATGATCATATTCGGTGCGGGCGAAACATTGATCGTGCGCGCAGACGATAAATTCGTTGAAAACCCTGTCGACGCGGAGATAACCAATATTTTCGCGGGGAAATACGCCGTGTTTATGAGCTGCCAAAACGGAGAGCTGCGAAAACTGCGGCTTGACGACGACGGAAAAACGGAAGAGGATTCGTTATCGACCCTAATGCTCGGAAGCGGACTTACCGCTCTCACGGGAATTGACAATCACATTTATGTCGGCTCGTCGGAAGGATTTTTTGTTGTCGACGGCCTTAATATGGAGGTCATAAAGAAATTCGATGAGCTTAAAAACTCCTCTGCCCCTGTCATAACGGTAGGAAACGGTATTCGCGCATACACCGCCGCGCCGCACTCCGACAAGGACGGCAACAGCTGGTATCTTTACAGCATACTCGATACCGACGAAACGCAATCGGCAGCCGAGCTTGCAAAGATCATTGATTTCACAAAAGGAAAAACCGCTGTTTCAAGCTCCGGCAGAATGTTCTTCCGCGACGCGAAAGGGCAGGTCTGGGCAATATCCGAAATAAAGACGAATAAATTTGTCATTATTTTGAAGATAGTGCTTCTTATCGCGATATTTGTTATGGTACTGCTCGTATTAAGAACCTGGGCGAAAAAAAGACAGGAAAAAAAGCCGCCCGAATATTAAAACACAGAAACGGCAGATCGCCGTATAACAGGAGGATATTATGGACGTATCACTGAAAAACGAAAACTGCACCGCAAAACTCATCTCAAAGGGAGCTGAGCTGAAAAGTCTTACAGTAAACGGACGCGAGCTGATGTGGCGTGCCGATCCCGCGTTCTGGGGGAAAACCTCTCCCCTGCTTTTCCCGATGATCGGAACTCTGAAGGACGGAAAAACGCTCATAAACGGAAAAGAATACAGGATAACAAAGCACGGTTTCGCGCGGGATCTGGAGCTTACCCCGGAAACCGTTTCCGGAACCTCGGTGCTGTTCTCGCTTCAACAAAGCGAATATACAAAGGAGATGTTCCCGTTTGATTTCAGGTTTACCGTACAGTACACTCTGAAATCCGACGGTATCACCGTAACCTACCGCGTTAATAATAACTCCGTATCGGCTATGCCATTTTGTATAGGCGCTCATCCCGCGTTCGCGTGTGACGGTGAGTTCACGGACTACCGGCTTGAATTCCAAAAGCTCGAAAATGCCTCCGTGCCGAACTACAACCTCGAAACTGGTCTGCACGAGGAGAACAACCGCCGCGAGATACTCAAGGATAACAACGTCGTACACCTTAGTCACGAGATGTTCTACGCTGATGTTTGCTATTTTGACAAGCCGCGTTCAAGGTCGGTTATGCTGCTTGGAAAAGATAACAAAGGTGTGCGTGTGGATTTCCCCGATTTTACAAGCCTTGGCGTGTGGCAGGCAAAGGACGCGCCGTTCCTATGTATCGAGCCGTGGTGCGGGTCTGCGGATTTCGACGACTGCACAGGGATTTTCGCCGAAAAACGAGGTATCGTTATTCTAAACGCGGACGAGGAAAAAGCGTTTACCTATTCGATAACTGCCATCGGATAACCAAACAAAGCAGCGGGGAGAAACGATTCTCCCCGCTTAAAATTTATATACTTTCCTGTCTGAGCTTTATGATATCAGCTACGACATCATTAAATGCCGCCAGCACTTTGGGATTAAACAGCCCGCAATCACCGTCGTTTATCATACTTATTGCGGTATCATAATCAAACGCCGCTTTGTAAACTCTCGGCGAGGTGAGCGCGTCAAAAACGTCCGCCACCGCAACCGCCTGCGCCCAAATAGGTATCTCGTCGCCTTTAAGTCCGTCGGGATAACCGCGCCCGTCCCATCGCTCGTGATGATGACGGCAAATATCATAGCTGTAACGGTAGACCTCCTCGTCCATAATGTCCGCCGGCATTTCCGCCAGGATATCACACCCCTTAACAGTGTGTATCTTCATTATCTCAAACTCCTCCGGTGTAAGCATACCGGGCTTTTGCAAAATGCTGTCGGGTATGGCGATCTTTCCCACATCATGAAGAATGGACGCTTTCGCTATTTTATCAATAGCCTCCTTCTCAAGATAGTACTCCGGATACATCTCACATATGCGCGTTAACAGTTTCATTGTGATCACGCGTATACGCTTGACGTGCTCTCCCGATTCGCAATCTCTAAACTCAATAAGCGTCGCCAACACCTCGACCATTTTATCATTCAGCTTTGCTATCTTTGCCACATTTTCATTCACCACATCAACAAGCTCATCTCTGTGACGATAAAGCTCAATGATATTGCTTATACGCGACTTTATAAAGCACATACGAAACGGCTTAGAAATAACATCGACTGCGCCCAGACTGTACGCGCCCGACAAAAGCTGCATATTATCTGCTGCCGTGATAATAAATACGGGCGTGTGGTATATCTTTCCGGAACGGTTAAGCTCTATCAAAACCGACATACCGTCCATAACGGGCATTATGAGATCAAGCATAATTGCGATTATGCTGTTGTCGCTGTTTATTATCTTAAGAGCCTGCTCGCCGTTTTCCGCCTGGAGCACATTATACTCCTCCTTAAACAGCTCAGCGAGGATCACACGGTTGATCTCCTGGTCGTCAACGATCAATATTGAATTTTTCAAGTCAATCACCCTACTTCATATGTATTTTTCGATAACTTCAACAAACTTCTGCTGAATTTCAAGTGTTTGCGTCAAAAGCTCCATAGCTTTCTCGTTATCTCCGCCGCGATACATTTCCACTATCGCAGTGTAATTCGAATAAAGCGGTGTAAGCGAAAGATTTCCCGTAACGCCCTTCAGAGCGTGAGCGTTGGACGTGGCTGTTTCATAATCGCCAGATTGTGCAAAAGTTATAACGGGCGATTCCTCGATCACCTTGGGTAACTTCCTAAGCATTTTCTCATAAAGAGCGCTGTTTCCCATAAACCTTGTAAGCGCATCATCGGTGTCAGCGCCAAGAGCATTCAGCTCTTCAAGTAAACTCATCTTCGTTCACCCCCATACATATATCACACGAACTGTCTTTCAGCAATGTCATTATCACATCTGATAAGGCAAAAGAGTAAGCTCGTCATAATCGTTGGAAAGCCTGAACCCATTTTCGGGAAGATCACAGTTCGGATCGCGCAACAGCTTCTCCGCCTCGCTGTACGGACAAGCATATACGAGCTTATGTCTGAACAGTGAAAGGAATCCGCTCTCCATCTGCGCTATGCTTCCGGAAACGAACATAAAGTGTACGCCCATTCGAGGACCGTTCACCAAAGCTCGCTTCAAAACGGGCAGCATATCGTCGGCATTCATAGAAGCCACCAAAAGGTCTCCGCCAAGGATCACCTCGAAAACGTCGGAACGATCGCCGGCATCAAGCATAGTCGCGATATCCTTTATGCGCTCCTCCGCCCTTGCGCCCTCAAATACGGTAATGTTATCAAGCTCGCCCGTTTGGATAAGCTCCTTATACACGGGATTTCCTCTTCCCGCAAGTATCTCCGCCTTTATACCCTGCTCCTCCAGAGAGCGCAGCGCCGCTCTTACAACCAAAGCAACACTACCCTTATCGCGTGTCGGCGCGATAGTCAGAATATTTTCGCCGAAATCGTCAAACAGACGAATGGGATACTGACCCATAAAGCGGCAAGGCTCTCCCAAAAACAGCAAGCACTCGTCCTCCTCACGGGCTCTTATCTGCTCAGCACGATAATCGCTGAGATCGTCAAATCTGCTTGCGTTTCTTCTGTCGCCAATGAACGGCATCTTGTCGAGATACTCCTCAACATTTTCGGTGTATTCCGAAGCCTTTTTATATGTATGACGATTTACAGCATTTTCGCCCGAAATACGTACAAGCGTCAAGCCGTCGGGGCTGTTCTCGTCAGCAGTAAACGCGCAGCCGGCGGGAATGTTTTTAAGCGATTCCTTCTCGTTGTCATACATCTTTATGCTGCTGAATATCAAATGCGCATAACGATCTCTGCCGCTTACCGCCACAGCGCTGTATATTGAACAGCCCT
This sequence comes from Ruminococcaceae bacterium UBA5579, assembly GCA_002425305.1. Lineage (GTDB taxonomy): Bacteria > Bacillota > Clostridia > Oscillospirales > Ruminococcaceae > CAG-115. The sequence goes on along the minus strand of DILZ01000081.1, from coordinate 1,366 downwards.
CAAGGCAAGCGGGATATTCGCCGTTTTCGGAGAATTTGTCGCCGATAAGCAGGAAATGGATACCGTAGCTTATTCCTCTCTTGAACATATTGGAAAGGCGGTTGTTGTAATTCCTTCCGAAATACTTCTGTGTACCGAAAATATTTTCGGAGAATTTCGGGAACGCGTTCACCGCAACAACTATGCGAGGCATAAACACGTCTGCGGGTACATCGTCCATATTTGCCCACCCGTTATCCGTAAACATTTCAACGCGGCGTTCCATCTCACCGGAAATAATGTCCGCGACGTCAGCCGCCGTATCCGCGCCGATATCCGATACGAGATACTTGATATGCTCGTCGGGATCGTCCGTGTACTTTATAAAATCTCCTTCGCCGCAATCGAACAGCCACAATTCCACATCATCGGGGTGTGTGTCCGCAATGATCTGCGAAATAACACGCTCAACGATCGTTTTGCGCTCGTCGCTGCGGTTTCCGCAAATATATGTTATTCCGCCGGAAATATTAAGATCGATCAATTCGCCGTCAACGTTCTTGCCAATGGGTATCTCGGGCAGCTTGCGCACGCCCTTAATGAAAATCTCCTCAACCGGCGGTTCTTCTATAACAGGTTCAGGCGCGGGCGCGGATTCAAGCACCGGCTCTGCTGCCGACTCATTGCTCAAATCGAAATCATTCAAGGGAGCAGCTGAAACCTCATTGGGAACAAACGCTGCAGCTGCATCAGCAGGAGGCGGAACAATATTCCCGGTGATATCCGGCGTTTGAACAGCCTGCTCTGCCCTTTTTGCAGCAAAGTCAGCTTTTCGGTTATCAACAAATGCCCCTATCTTTCTTCTTCCGGCATCAATAACGTCCAAAATCGACGCACGCTGTTTCTCGGGCTCGGGAGCCGGCGCAGNNCTCGGGAGCGTCGGGTTTGACTGCCGGGCGGTCCGTGATTCTATATGTAAGCTCTGGGTCTAATTTCTGCGCAGGACGATAATCAACATAATCAAACGGATTTTCCATAACCTGTTCGGGTTCTTCGACAGGCGGCGGCAGCTGGTCGTTAAGCTCGGATAAAACCGTCATTGTAACATCCTTCTGTTCGGGCTTTGGTCTTGGAACAGAAAACAGAATATGCGCGGGAATAGGTTCTCCGTTATCATCCACGCTCAATGATTTCAAATCGTTATCGTAATCGGAAGGCTCATTCTCCGCAGACATATCGAGTTCATCGGTTTCAGGCTCATTTTCCTCCGTATGCTCCTGCTCACCGAAATCTGATGTGTCGAACAGATCAGCGACATCGATCATTTCAGCGGAATCAAGCTCGTCATCTAAGCTCGGCTCCTCAACGGGCGCACTTACCATTACAG
>DILZ01000050.1 GCA_002425305.1 Ruminococcaceae bacterium UBA5579 | reverse complement strand
CGGCGACGCTGTGGGACTTCCCACGGACGATGATATGGGCAACTCCGAGGTAGGACACAACGCGCTTGGGTGCGGGCAGATATACTCGCAGGGCGCGAAGCTCGTAAACGAGAGCATCGAGAGCGGCAAGATGTACGGCAGCCCTGCCTGGCAGGAACTTGTAAGCAACGTGAAGTCCAAGGATAGCACGCTGCACTTTATTGGCTTGCTGTCGGACGGCAACGTTCACTCGAATATCTCTCACCTGTTCAATATGCTGAAAAAGGCTAAGGCAGAGGGTGTGAAAAAAGTACGCGTTCACATTCTGCTGGACGGACGCGACGTGCCCGCAAGGTCTGCGGAGATATATATCGGTCAGCTTGAGGACGTTCTCAAGGAGCTGAACGACGGCGGCTTCGACGCAAAAATCGCAAGCGGCGGGGGACGTATGAAAGTCACAATGGACAGATACCAGGCGGATTGGCCTATGGTCGAGTACGGCTGGAACACTCACGTTAAGGGCGAGGGCAGGCAGTTCGCTTCCGCTATGGAGGCGCTGAACACTCTCCGCACGGAGCTTGACGAGGACGATCAGAACCTCCCCGCGTTCGTTATCGCGGAAAACGGCGTTCCCGTAGGCAAGATCACAGACGGCGACAGCGTGATACTCTACAACTTCCGCGGCGACCGCGCTATCGAGCTGTCAATGGCGTTCGATATGGACGACTTCACGCACTTTAACAGAGGACCAAAGCCCGATGTNNCAGTATGACGGAGATCTGAAAATCCCGGCGCGTTTTCTTGTAAATCCGCCCGAAATTCACGACACGCTATCCGAGGTGCTTGTGGCGGCGGGGCTTCGTCAGTACGCTGTTTCCGAAACGCAGAAATACGGCCACGTTACCTATTTCTGGAACGGAAACCGCTCCGGCAAGTTCTCCGAGGAGCTTGAAACGTTCAAGGAGATACCCAGCGACAACGTTTCGTTCGACCAAAGACCGTGGATGAAGTCAGCTGACATCGTTGACGATCTTATCGAAGCGATAAAGTCCAAGAAATACGACTTTTTGCGCTGCAACTTCCCGAACGGCGATATGGTAGGACACACGGGTTCTATGGAGGCTACGATAATCGGCGTGGAGAGCGTGGATATCGGACTCGCCAGACTTAAAAAGGTGTGTGACGAGGAGGGCGTTACGATGCTCGTAACCGCTGACCACGGCAATGCCGACGAAATGCTCGAAAAGAACAAGAAGGGCGACGTTCAGGTGCGCACCGCGCACTCGCTGAACCCAGTGCCGTTCATCATTTATGACAAGGACACAGCTTACACGATAAAGGACGGCAATTACGGGCTTTCCAATGTTGCGCCGACAGTCGTTAAGATGTTCGGGCTGGAAGCCCCCGCAAGCTGGCAGCCGTCAATGATATGACCGTTTAGAGATTTAGAGGTATAGAAATAAGAGGTAAGAGCTTTGGCTGCTTACCTCTTATTGTTATGTTTAAGTTGTTTTTCCCTCGATGCGGCAGGGGATTTTTATCATTCGTAAAAATGATAAATAACTACCTCTTTTATCTTCGCGTCGCATATCGATGACGGACAAACGCTTTCCACCTTAAACGCGGATTTTTCGCTGTTTATCTTGTCGCGGGAATAGGCGAGCATTTTGCCGTGTCCGTCCGCGCCCTTTATGATGAAAGAGCTGTAAAACATCGCCTCGTCGGGACAGTAGAGGAAGCACACGTCGCCTTCTCGGACGAACTCGGGCAGAGTTACCGTGCGGTCGGGGTTTATCGTGACGGAGTACATCTCGCCGTGCCGCGATTTCATCAGCTGCATAAAAAGAGCCGTCTGTATCGGAGTGCCAACATTGATACCGCCGGCCGCAAGAGCCGCCGAGGTCTGCTCCGCACCGAACTGCCCGATTCCGTCAATAGGGGCGTTCTTTGCATATTCAACCGCGCTTTGGCGGTCGAAATGCTGATTTGGGATAGCGTAGCCCGCGTTCTCAAACAAAAGCGTTTCCGTGTTTTTGAGGAGCGGTTCGGACGGTTCTTCTCCCTCATCATAAAAATGGAAGTAGAACACCTCGTGCAGCGGCGTAAGGCAGGAGTTGCAGTCCTTTTCGTATCTGAGAACGTCTTGCCCGCTGTTTTCGGGATTGTGGCAGCAAACCTTTATACGTCCGCTTTCATCAAACCCGGTAACTATCATAGAGTGTATCATCAGCCCCTCGTAGGAGCAGTAAAGCTGAACTATATCGCCCCGCCGCGCGTATTTTGGCAGCGATACCGTTTTGTCGTCGTTCATCGGCAGAAATTGCCCGAACCCCAGCCGCGAGTTCAAAAGCATAAAGCAAAGCGCCGTGGAGCTGTCCGAGCCTATGGACAATTCACCCGCTTTAAGACATCGTGATATAAACGGCGCACAAACGTCCACATCATCGTCCCAATGAGCCTTCGCAAACGCCACCGCCTTGTCGGGGTCGTATTTTTCGTTCAAAGCGGGAACATTTCCCGCGCCGTGCCACAGAGCGGAGGGCGTTTCGTTCCACTCGAACGGCTTATAGTACCTTTCGGTTATCTCGTATGTATTGTTGATGTTGTATAAAACGTTGTTTTCGTCCCACTCGTGGATATCGCTGATAAATTCCGAGTTGGTTTTTTGTTCCGATATGTGCTCGGACGGTTTGTCGGGAGTGACGCTTTCCGCATCGTTTGAAACAGTAGGATTTGCAAGTTCCGTAAAATCACTTTTGGAATCAACGGGGATCTTTGCGGTTTCGGAGTTTTCGGTTTTTTTGCAGGCGGAAAACGACAGTGCTGAAGCGCATACTAAAATAAGTGCAAATATTCTTTTCATAGTAAAGTGTCCTTCTTTGGAAAAATGTTGGGTAAAAAATTTGTTGGAGTGTAAATTGATCCGGAAATTTACTGATTTAATTATATCGCATATCGCGGCGGCTGTCAATAAATATGACGATGTTGTAACTATTTGTAATTTTTTGTAACTTTTTGGGGATAAAAAACCTTGATTTTATACGGTTCTCCCCGCCGCAGGCGGGGAGCTGCTGAACGACGGCACGTCCGCG
>DILZ01000077.1 GCA_002425305.1 Ruminococcaceae bacterium UBA5579 | reverse complement strand
TTGACAGTTGTCGGTTTCGACTTTGGACACGATGGCGTTTTTTGAGAGCCTGGGCGTTCCGCTGAAAACCGAGCGCGGCAGGCGAGTGTTCCCCGTGTCGGATAAGGCGGCGGATATTGTGAACGCTCTTGTCAAGCGGCTAGACGAGCTGAACGTCGAAATAAAGCGCGAAAACGTCCGCTCACTGATAATAGAGGACGGAGCGTGCAAAGGAGTTAACACGCGCAACGGGCAATTTTACGCGAAGGCAGTGCTTTTGGCGACCGGAGGCGCGTCCTACCCGAAAACAGGCTCGGACAGGCGACCACCGCGAAAACGCGCCGTATAAAAACCGCGCGTTGTTCGGTATGTTCTCTTCAAGCGATTGGAGATCGCAGTTGTTGGTGACGTTGCAGCGCCCTTTTCCCGTTATCCCGAGCTTGCGCCCGAGCTTTTCGTTCTTTTCAAGCAGAAGAACGTCTGCACCGTTTTCCGCCGCGAATATAGCAGCGGTCATTCCCGCCGCTCCTCCGCCGACTACTATTATATCAAACATTATCCACCCCGATGACAGTTGACAGTTGTCGGTTTCGACTTTGCGGCAACGTTTTTTCTTGCATACAATCTAAATCCGCGCGAAGCGCGCACAATAACTGTACACTATCAACTGTAGTTACACGTCCTTTTTATAGACCTCGTTGCGATCCCAAAGCTGCTCGAGCTTGCCGAAGGTCTGCTCGACGCGGCAGCGGTTCGCGGTCGAGACCGTTGCGATAAGTGCGTTGATAAGGCTCATCGGAGCTACAAGGCTGTCCACGAACGACACCATATCCGACGCGGCAAACAGCGACGTGTGCGCAAATTCCGTAAGCGGACTGCTTTCGCCGTCCGTTATCGCGATTATCTGCGCGCCCATTTCGTGTGCGAAGCGGCACGCCTCAATAGTGCTTGAGGCGTAGCGCGGAAAGCTCATTGCAATAAGCAGATCTCCCTCGCCGATGTGTATCATCTGCTGATAAAGCTCCGCCGTCCCGACCGCGCCGACAAGCGTTACTTTATCGAAAATAAGCCGCAGATAATAGTGCATAAAGCCCGCCAAAAGCCCGGAGCTCATAGCACCCTGAATGTAAATTCGTTTAGCCGCAACTATCGTTGCTACCGCGTTGTCAAAGCTCTCGCGGTCCACCGTTTCAAGAGTACGGCGTATCTTGTTGATATCCTGATTAAGCACGCCCGCAAGCGGATCGTCGCCGCCTATTCTGCTGCGCGTTACGTCCATTCTTTGCAGCGAAGTGAGCTTGTTCTTGATATGACTTTGCAGCGAACGCTGGAGCTGCGGATAGCCCTCATAGCCCAGCTCTATCGCGAAACGCACCACTGTGGATTCGCTCACTCCCACGGCGTTCCCGAGTTTGAGAGCCGTCATATACGCGGCTTTCTCATAGTGCTGCAAAATAAAGCTCGCTATAAGCTTCTGGCTTTTTGAAAAATCGGGAAACCGTTCCTCTATTTTTTTTAAAAGGTCATCATTCATCATTGTTACCTCTGTTTTTTCTGTTTTGATCTGAAGCGTCCCAAAACGCAAAACGTCTTCGGAGCTCCTCTATTTTATAATACTACTTTATATCGGATTTTTCAAGTGTTTTTGCAGAATTTTTTTCTTGAACTTGCAAAAACGGTGCAGTTTTTTGCAGATTTGAACGTGCTACGATGTGGTCAGCGGAAGAAAACAGCGGTGTGATGTCAAGGCAAAAGCGCGCCGCCTGCAATTCAGCACCGCAGCATACCCGCAAAATCTGCGAAAGCGAGAGAGAACCGTTCGGTATCCGTGAAAGGTTCTCAGAATTTTTGATAAGGAGGGAAAAAATTGGACTTAAAAGGTTTGCTTTTCGGCAGACGAAGAGCCGCGAAAAGCGCGGTCGCCTCCGCTGTCGCCGCAGAAAACGGAAACGCCGTCGCAAGATGGCTGGACATCTACAACGGCGGCGGCGAGTGGCGCTATACCCGAAAGGGCGGAATGAACGGCGGCACGCGAAAGGTCGCGGCATTGGGCGCGGCAAAGGCGCTTTGCGCCGAGCTTTCGCGGCTGTGCTTCACCGAAGGCACGGAGCTTATGTGCTCCGACAAGGAAACGCAAAGTTATCTTGAAAAGGTGCTTGATGAAAACGAATTTGCCGAAAGGTTTCCGGATTTTCTCGAAAAGGCGTTCGCGCTGGGCGGAGGCGTTATCAAGGTTTACAGCGACGAGCGCGGAGTGCGGCTGGATCTGATCACCGCCGACTGCTTTGTTCCGACAAAGTGGGACGGGCGCGGATTTTACGGCGGAGCGTTCGGTTCAAGCGTCACAGAAAACGGCAAGAGCTATGTTCTCGCCGAAACTCAGGAGGTAACGGACAAGGGGCTTGTTATCGAAAACAAGCTGTGGAATGAAAACGGCAGAGAGCTTGTGCTTTCGGAGCTGTATCCGAAAATGCGCGAAAAGACCGTGATCAAGGGTCTGACGAAGCCGCTGTTTGTGTATTTCGGTTTGGGCGCGGGGATAAATCCTCAATGCCCGCCGCTGGGAGCCTCCGTTTTCGCGCACTGCGAGGACACTCTGAAGGCTGCCGACATCGTTTTTGACAGCCTTACGCGCGAATTTATTCTCGGCAAAAAACGCATTATCGTGCCGTCATACGCGGTTCGCGGCGAGTATGACGAAAACGGTGAACTGAAACGCTATTTCAACGTGAACGACGAGGTCTTTGAAGCTTTTTCCACGTCGGACGCCGAGGAGCTTAAGATCACCGACAACACTGCCGCTCTGCGGGTGACCGAACACGCCGCTGCGCTTGACAAGCTGCTCGATCTGCTGTGTATGCAGACGGGGCTTTCGGAGGGCGCTTTGTCGTTCAAGAGCGGTACGATGCGAACCGCCACCGAGGTGATAAGCCGCAACAGCCGCACCTACCGCACCGCCTGCTCCTATCGCAAGCTGATAGCAAAGGGGCTGGCGCGCGTTGCCGAGAACATCTGCCTGTTAGGCAAGATGTCCGGCGAACTTTCGCACAGTGCTTGCGAAAACGCTTCCGTTCGCTTTGCGGACGGCGTTTGCGAGGACGAGGGCACTAAGGTAGAACGGGCAAAGTCGCTGTATTCAAGCGGCTTGATCTCAAAAGCGAGGGCGATTTCCGAGATATACGGGATCTCGCTTGAGGAAGCAAAAGCAATGGAAAAGGAGGATAACAATGACTAACGAAATTTCAGACGTTATGACGGACGAGAACGCCTCGGCAAAAGAGCCGACGCAGGCAAACCCCATAGAGCAGCCCGCAAGCGAGCCTGTGACAAAGCTCCCCGAAAACAAGGAAAAGCAAGAGGACAACGCCGAAAAGGCGGAGCTTATCGGCCAACTGGAAGCCCTTGAAGCGGAGCTTTTAAAAGAACAGATCAAGGTCAAGCTGCTCATTCTGGGCATTCTCACCGAAAAGCTGGAGGACGGCGCGTCTATGGCTTACGGACTGTGTCTTGCAGGGAAAACTCCCGATGACGCGGCAAACGAGATCATCGACGCATACCCGCACTTCAAGGGGGTGCGCAAAAAGCTGCCGCAGTTCTCCACGGAGAGCGCGGGCAGCGGCGACGGCTTTTCGGCTATTCGCCGGATCTTTTCAACAAGATGATATCGGTTGACAGTTAACAGCGGATAGTTTTTACTTTACACCGTACACTGTCAATCAAAAACGGGTGGGCGGGCGGCGTAACCATATCGCTTTAGGAGCTTTACGGTGCGAACTTATGAGGTTACCAACGGGAAACGGCACGACGGCAGGCTCTTTAGGGCGAATTGATAACATAATCAAATACGGCACTATGCCGAACAGAAAGGAAGATCGTTTATGGCAAACAACATAGAATATGCAAAGGTATTTCAGAAGGAGCTTGATAAACAGATAATTGAAGGCTCCACCTCCGGCTGGATGGAGGAGAACGCTTCTCAGGTGATATACAACGGCGGCGACGAGATAAAGATACCCAAGATCACGCTTAATGGTCTGGGAACTTACAACCGCACCGACGGATATACCACGAACCCCATTACTTACACCTATGAAACGCGCGTTATGAGTATGGACCGCGGCAAGCGTCTGCGCATCGACGCTCTTGACGTTGACGAAACGGGCTTCGGACTTGCGGCGGCGAACATCGCGGCGGAGTTCCAAAGAGTTAAGGTGATCCCCGAGATCGACGCTTACAGATACTCCACACTTTCCAAAAACGCGGCTATCACCAAGGTCTATGTGCCCGACAAAAAAACCATTTTGTCTACGCTGCTCGGACAGCTCGGCGAGGTGCGCGAGGTAACGGGCGGCGAGGGCGAGCTTGTTATCGCGATGTCGCGCCCCGTTTACGATATGATAATGCTCTCCAGCGAGGTAACGCACTCTCTTGACGCGGGCAATTTCTCGCAGGGCGAGCTGGAGTTCTCCGTAAAGACTATAAACGGAGTTTCGATAATCCCCGTGCCCTCCGCGCGTATGAAGACCGATTATGTCTTCGACAGCGAGGACGGTTTTTCTCCCGCAAAGGGCGCAAAGCAGATAAACTGGGTGATCTGTCCGAAAACCGCGCCCATCGCTATCTCCAAGACCGACAACTTGAAGATAATCACTCCCGAACAGAACCAGTTTGCTGACGCGTGGGATATCGACTACCGCAAATACCACGACATCTTTATTCCCGACAACAAGAAGGCGGCCATCGCACTTTGCACCGCCGAATAATCCAAATGCGGGCGNNTCTGTTATAAAAGGAGGAGAACCAATGATCATAACTGCAAGAGAATACAGAGAGATGGGGTTTGAGTTCGCCGATATCGGCGAAGCGCTTTTAATGAACTATGTAAAGCGCGCCGAATATATCCTCCACGCGCTCTGCCGCGGAAAGCTCGCCGCTGCGGCGAAAAACGAAAAAACCGCTGCGCTTGTCAGGCAGGCGGTGGCTTTTGAAACGGAGCATCTGATAAAAACGGCAAACGGAGGTTTGATGTCACGCGTTTCCCTCGGAGATGTGTCGTACACCGAAAGCTCCGTCAAGCAAGAAGACGATGTTCCGCAGACGGTAAAAACACTGCTTTGCTCCGCAGGCTGCCTCTTTGCGGGAACGGAGGTGTCGGAATGAATGTGAAGCCCATTCCCAACGCGCTATTGGGCGACAACATCACACTGCTGCTCCCCACGCCGACGGGCTTTTCCGAAACGCCCGTCAAAAACGTGCGCGTCGAGCTTTCGGAAAGCATTGACAGATACGCGGAGAGCGGGACAAGACGGAGCGTGCAGATCACCGTATGGGTAGACCGCCGCCACTCGACTTGGACGGAGTTCCCCGTTGGCGCAAGCGTACGTTACAACGGAGAAACATTTACGATAACCGAACAGAAGGTATACCGTGCGGCAGAACCCCACCACTGTAAATTCACCGCGAAAAAGATCGGAGATGACAGTCTATGAAAATAACGATAAACGGCGAGGTCTTTGCGAACCTCACAGAGCTAAAAATAAACCGCGAGCTGAGAAAGACAGAGATACGCTACAACACCTGCGGCGATATGCTGATAGATATGGTGGCGCGAAAATATGCGCTTGAGGCATCGTTCGGACTTATGACGGAAAACGAGCTTAAAAAGCTCCGCACCATTACGCAGAACATCTTTGTTTCGGTTACATTCAAAGCTCCGGAGGGCGAGGTCAGCGCGGACTTTCACATATCCGACGAACCCGCCGCCGCCTTGAAAACAGTAAACGGCGTGAAAATGTACGGCGGAGTTAAGCTCTCAATGAAACAAAAGTGAGGTGGACGCAATGAACGCGACGGAACAATTCAAAGCTCTCGCTCTTGCGAACGGCAGAACGGTAAGCTGCCGTATCGAGGTCGGCGGGAAAACGTATTATGACGACAGGCTTTTAAAGTTTGATCTTGACGATGTCACGCACCCCGATTGGTTTACCATCGGCACGGCCTGCCCCAACGAGTTCAGCTTTTCGGTCGTTCATTATGAAGTGCCGGAGGTTCACACTATGGTGCGCCCGTACATCAGGTTCGGCAGCTCGGAGTGGTTCCCGCTGGGTGTGTTTTACATCGCAAGGCGATATATTCGCGGAAAATACGCAACGTTCGTTTGCTACGATAAGATGTACGACCTTAACGTCGAGCTTGATCAGAATATTCCCGCGTCGGTCTATTCGTATTCCGACACGCTGCTGAACGCACTCTGTTCGCAGGCGGGGCTGAGCTTTTCGGGAAGCTGCGCGAAATATCCCACGTTCAGGCTCTCGGGAAAGCCAACGATACGGCAGCTGATAGGATACATAGCGGCGTTAAACTGCGCCTGCGCGAAGATCGACAGAAACGGCGCGCTCGTTTTCAGGAAGTATACCCAAATGCCGACCGCGCGGATATCTGCCGACAACTGCTTTAATATCACAAAGAACATCACCCGCGCGGGGATCGGCGGACTTCGTGTAAACACGGAAACCAAAACGCTGCGGTATGGGGAATACAATGGACTTTCGGTGATAGACCTGTACAACCCGTTTATGACGCAGACGATCGTGAACAAGCTTGGAAAGCAGCTTGACCCGCTGTACTTCTACGGCGCGGAGCTTGAGATGCAGGGGCTGCCCTTCCTAAATTCGGGCGAGCTTATTCAGCTTGAGGACACGGACGGCTCATTAACGCCTATCGCCATAAGCGAAATAAAATACCACTATGACGGAGGACTTACCGCAAAGCTGTTTTCAAAAAACAAGACCGACAACGATCCCGTTGTTCACCGCAAAGAGTTTGAGGAAGCGCTGGAAGCGTTGTGGGAATATGTGCGGAGCAAATAACGCGCACAAGTCACCCGCCCTTATTCGCAAGATCGGGCAAGCTGATACTATCATNNGACTTATCTCGTGCGGCGCGTTTTCGATACATATCCCGTTTACAGCCTTTTTGTAAATCTGTCCAGCAGCTCGTTAACGGTAAGCTCCAATATCACCGCCTCATTCGCGCCCTTGCCGGACACTGCGACAATCAGATCGCCGCAGTCAATAACGGCAGTGTCGGGCAGTTCAAGCGAATTTACACCGCGAAGATCGCGCGTTATCCCTACGCCAAGACGCTTCAAAAACGCCTCCTTCTTCACCCAAAACCGGATAAAATCCGCGTCCGAGGCAGCGCGGAGGCGCTCCTCATCGCTTAAAACACGCTTATACATAGCCTCGTTCACGCGGCGGTCGCGGCGTTCCATGTCTACGCCGACCTCTTCCCCGTCCTGCTCCGAAAACGCCGCGCAAACAGCGCCGCGCGTATGCGAAACGGAAAATTGCAGCTGTCCGCCTTTAAGATACGGCTTGCCGAACGAGNNGAGCCGTTAACAAAGCTTATCTTCCTCTCGGGAAGTCCCGTGCGACGTTTTATTTCCGAGGTGACAAGCAATCGCGACAAAAGCGCGTTTATCTTGTCGCCGTCGGCAGCCTTTTTCTCCACAGCTACTCTCCTATATGAGCTTAGACAGCCCATATATCCGCTTATCTCCGACCAGGTGAGCTTTTCGTCTACCCTGAGTAATACTATCTCCATTTTCATTCTCCCAAAATTCTGTTCATTTCGTTTACTATCCCGGGGAAATACCAACCGCCGTCCGTTCTGTTCAGCAGACCGAAGTTTTCCCCGTCCGAATAGACCGCGCCGTTATCCCACCACACGCACGGAACGCCGATGTTCTTTGCGGCGGAGAGGAAATCGTCAAGGCAGCGCAGCCGATCATCGGTGTTGTTTTTGTGCAGCGTGCCGAATTCCGTGATGATAACGGGAATGTTCTTGTCGGTGAATATCGATTTTATATTGTTCATAACCCATTCTATCGAGCCGTCGTTTTCATTATACTGCGCCGTGCCTTGGACGTTCAGCGCGAAATCATAGGGCAGATAAGCGTGTACCGAAACGATGATATTTCCCGCGTTTTGGGGTATCCTCAGCGCGGCGAGATTTTCGGGATTTGACGAAGCCGCATAAGGCGATATCAGCAGCGCGCGTTTTTCATTGTTGCCGCCGCTCGCTCGAACGGTACGGACAAATGTTTCAGCGTATTTATTGACTATCTCGCGCGCCTCGGGAGTTCCCGTCCACTCCTCGCCCTCGCCGCGCAGCCTCGGCTCGTTCACGCCCTCGAACAGCAGCTTTTCACCATAGCCCATAAAGCGTTCGGCTATCTGCCGCCACAGCTTTTCAAGCGTTTTCAGATCATCGTCAAGGTCGCTCTGCTTTGGCATATACCACTCCTCGTGATGAGTGTTGAGGATAACGAACATATCGTTGTCTATGCCGTAATCCACGACCTCTTGAACTCTGTCGAGCCACGCCTTGTCGATGTTTTGATCTTCGTCGAGGTGCTCTCCCCAGGACACGGGAACGCGCAGAACGTTAAAGCCGCCCGCCTTAACATTGTCTATCATAGCCTTTGTGGTCACGGGATTGCCCCAGGCAGTCTCCGATGACAAGCCGCTGCCGCCAAGCGAGTCAAGCGTGTTTCCGAGATTCCAGCCTACCCTCATCTGCTTTACAAGCTTGGCGGCGGACGTGATGTTAATGACATCATCTTTGATCTCGGGCGGATTTTCGATGCTTTCGCCGCTATCCGATGACGTACCGCTTATGGGTATAACGTTTACGGGTACGTTGAATGAAAACGTGTTGTCATCGAGCGGCACACTGTTAGTATCCTGCCTTGTTGAAACAATGTCCGCCGAGCTTGACTTGCCGGGCGTTGACACAGCACTGCTTACAGAAGCCTCGCTTGACGATTCGTTCCTTCCGCCGCAGCCGCTTGCACAAACCAGCGATATAGCCGTCAATGCCGCTGCCGCCATTTGTCTTATCTTCATAATATGTTCCTTTCGGGCGGGAACTCCCCGCCGTGCTCCGATTTTCTTGCTGCCTTGAACAGCGGGCTTTTCTTCGTTATCATCTCTGTTTTCAGACCGTCCGTCCCGCAGAGCGCAAGCGTTATTCTGCCGCTTTCTGTCTGCGGCTTACGCAGTATGCGTCCAACGCACGGAGAACAACCCTCTTTCACCGCCGCCAGAAAGCAGAACTTCTCGTCCTCATAGGGAACGTCGGCGTTTTTCAGCAGCTTGTGCAGCTTTGATCTTTGCGCCCGCGCCGTAAAGTGACACCAATCGTCCCCAGGGAGCGGACACGCTCTCTCGTGAGGACACGGCGCGGCGATCTTCAAGCCGTCGTCCAGAAGCCGCTGCCGCGTATGCTTGATGCTTTTGAATGAGAACGGCGTACCCGGCTCCACAATAACGAGCAGCTTGTTCGCGGCTTTGGCAAGTTTTGATAATGCATCCGCGCGGAGCTTTTCGGGAAGCTCGTTCAGACAGTAAGAGCAGATGACCATATCGGCGCTGCCAAACGAGTCACTAGCAACATCACACTGCTGCCAATCGGCGGCGCGAACGGCAAGCGCGGCGCTGCT
>DILZ01000003.1:21264-21475 GCA_002425305.1 Ruminococcaceae bacterium UBA5579 | reverse complement strand
AAAGACTCGCTTCAATCGGGGAGTTTATGTACCTGTGCGCCGTGAAGCTCACGACCTGACTGTCAAGCACACCTTTTTCCAGAGCGGAGATCATCGCCCTATTCAATACCTCACGGCGCGTCAGACCGCCCGCCTTGTGAATCTCACGCGTTATGTCGATCACGGCGAGCCTGTCACATCGGAAATACTCTCCAAGCAGCAGCTCCCGCCC
>DILZ01000003.1:20215-21211 GCA_002425305.1 Ruminococcaceae bacterium UBA5579 | reverse complement strand
GAGCTTTTCCGCGAGAAGCTCCTCCTCAAGCCGCCTTTTCATCGGGCTCCAAGACATTTTGCAATTCTCCTTATTATGTACAAAACGGACATTCTGTCAGCCGTTGCGGTTTCCCGCCGCGTACTCTCCGCAATTCACGTCAAGGACCGTGCGGACGGGCTGTATCAGCGAATTCTCATACTGCGCGTGCCACTGCGGCTCCCACTGCATACTGCCGTCCGCGCCGATACTGTCAAGCGTATCTCCGCTCTTGACGGGGAAATCCGCGCCAAACTGATAGCTTGCGATATTATACACATAATTCACAACGTGATTGGGATCAAGCCCGTGGAAATGCACCTGAACGTCCGCCGCCCCGAACGCGTAAAATCCCAACGTGTCAACGATCATATCATTTGTTCCGTTTATATTGAAGAAACGCGCGTTCACCGCAAGCCTTATAAATCTTCCGGGCAGATCGAACCGCTTACAATCCTCAAACTGCTCGGGAGTTGTCAGCTTGCCGCTGCCGACTATATAAATAGCCTTACAAGTCGGATAACACTTCAAAGCCGCGTCGACCTGCGCCAAAAGCAGCTCCGCCTGTTGTTTGTAGTGCAAAGCACCCGACAGCATAGCGAATACATTCACACAATACTTTGCGCTGTCAACTATCTCCGCTCCGTTCCGCACGTCCCAGAACTGACTGCGCTTCAGTTCGTCTATCTCCGTCTTGAACTCGCACGGCGCAAGAAAATCCGCAAGCACGGGAACTTTATCGCCGCCCTTGAATTCTCCGACAAAATTAGCGCACGAGAACATCGGCATATCGGGTTTGTCACTGATGTTCTCCACCGCGCCGATATCAGTCTCCAATGCCGCTTTCAGCGCGTCCGGGCTTGCCATTTCGGGCAGCTCGTCAAACAGCAGCTGCGCCATCAGCAGCTCCTGCTCGGGAGCTTTCTGCGAGGTATCTTGGTCTAAAACTTTCTTGCTCATCTTCTTCTCCTTATTTAA
>DILZ01000003.1:15176-20204 GCA_002425305.1 Ruminococcaceae bacterium UBA5579 | reverse complement strand
AGCCGAGCAACGCCGCACACTCTCCGCTCGCTACGCTCGCTGCAAGTGTGCAGCATTGCTCGCTTTCCCGAATTATATGCATCGCTTGAATGTTGCTTTGTATCGGTACGCGCCCTTAATGCACCACCGGTTTATTGCTGCGTGTCGATACGCACCTTTTTGCATTGTCAATTGCTACTTACTAGGGTCTATGAACTCGCGGCTGTCGTAACAATAAACAACGCCCGAAATCACCGTCAAAAGCGCGGACAGATACATCAGCACATCGCTGACTATCCGCGCGGGGAATCCCGTCAGCAGCCCGAAATCGCTCATCAGCACCGCGAGTATCAGTATCACGACTATTGCGACCATAGTAACGGCGGTTTTAAGCTTACCCCATATGTTCGCGGGAATAACGACCTTTTTCTCAGAGGAAGCTGCCACAAGACGGATCCCCGAAACGAGAAACTCCCGCGCCAAGATCACAAAAACCACCCACGCGCTCGTCCAGCCGAGCTCCACAAAGCAGATAAGAGCCGCCGCCACGAGGATCTTGTCCGCCAGCGGGTCGAGAAACTTCCCGAAGTCCGTCACCATATTGTACTTTCGCGCGACCTTGCCGTCGAACATATCCGTAATACTCGCCAACGCGAACAATAGCAACGCCCATAAAAAGCGCAGCGGCACGAACTCCGCGCTCATAAAAAACACGAAAAACGGCACTATTACCACGCGGAACATCGTCAGCTTATTCGCCAAATTCAATCAAATCACCTCAACTAGGTAAAGTTAAAATCAAGCAGCCCGGTTCTGTTGACAAATTTCATTACGCCCGCGTCTTCTCTGCAATACGGAACGTCGCCCGCAGTGGCGATCATCGCGTGCCGCAGCTCGCCGCCCACGTCAAAATACACGCCGTAAAGAGTTACCGAGCCGTAATCAAACATCTGCGTTTCGTATTCCTTGACGGGAAGCGCACTCCATTCGGCGAAATACTTCGCGTTCTTGCGAACGCTTTCGAGCGTGTCAGCTGTAAGGCTTCCGTTTGGTTCGCCGTTTTCCTTGATCTCAAGCAAGCGCTCATACCAGCCGTCCTCGGAAAACTCCACCCAGCCGGAAGGCTTCTCGTCGTCATTGCTGTTGACGCTTTGCGAGTAACAATTCCCGTCGCGATCTATCACGACAATGCTCTGATGTCTGCCCCACGCGTAATTTGTGTTTACCTTGATCATCATTATCTCCGGAAGCTGCGAAATGTCGACGGAATCCGTTCCTTTATCACAGCCGGAAACGGTCAAGGTCAAAAACAGTGTCAACAAAACGAGGAGGACTTTTTTCATAAAATCACCTCTTAGTTACACCAATTCTCCGATAAGATTATTGTCCAGCACATCGTTGAACTTGACGTTCACGAAATCGCCAACGCGCGGCTTTTTATCGCCCGGCGCGGTGAAATATATCATACCGTCGATCTCCGGCGCGAACATCGCCGAACGCCCGAAATAATGCTCAAGATACCGGTCATAGCCCTCGACCACGACCTCGTTCTCCGTGCCGATCATACTCTCGTACAGCTCGGCTACGCGCGTGTCCTGCTGCTCCTCGAGTATCTCCTTGCGATGCTCGCGGACTTCCTCATCAACCTGGTCGGGCATTTTCGCGGCTGCCGTCCCCTCCTCCTCGGAGTAGGCAAAGCAGCCCATACGCTCGAAGCGCATATCCTCGGCAAACTCGCCCAAACGGTTAAACTGCTCCTCTGTTTCGCCGGGAAATCCCGTGATGAACGTAGTTCGCAGCGTAATGCCGGGTATTCTCTCGCGTAGCTTTGCCACAAGCGCGCGCAGAGAGCTTTCATCGCCCTTGCGGTTCATTTTCTTCAAAAGCTCACCGTCGCAGTGCTGGAGCGGGATATCAAGATACTTCACGATTTTCTCTTGCTTTGCCATAACCTCGATAAGCTCGTCGGTGACGCGTTCGGGATAAGCGTACAAAATTCTTATCCACTTAAGCTTGTCTATTTTGCACAGCTCGTTCAGCAATTTTGCCAACGAAAGCTCTCCGTACAGATCAAGCCCGTAGCGCGTGGTGTCCTGAGCGATAACTATCAACTCCTTCACGCCGTCCTCGGCAAGCTGCCGCGCTTCGTTCACGATATTCTCTATCGGGCGGCTTCTGTAACGTCCGCGTATCTGCGGTATCGCGCAATAGGTGCAGCAGTTGTCGCAGCCGTCCGCTATGCGGAGATACGCATAGTGCGGCAGCGTGGAAATTATGCGCCTGCCCTCCATAGAATGATCTTCTTTTATCCCGTAACGGCATATTTGTTCGCCGCTCTGCTTTTTAGTCATTTCGCTGAATATCCCGGCAATATTGCCGTATTCTGCTATGCCTATCACCACGTCCACCTCGGGATATTCGCGCTCGAACTCTTCACGGTAACGCTCTGAAAGACATCCGGTCACGACTATGTACTTTATTGTACCCTCGTTTTTCAGCGTTATAAGCTCGTTCAGCCACTCGATAGCCTCTTCCTTTGCGGCGGTGATAAACCCGCAGGTGTTCAGCAGAACGATATCCGACATTCCCGGCTCTTCAACGAAAGCGTAACCTGCCTCCGCGAGCTTCGCCATCATCTGCTCCGCGTCGACCTGATTTTTCGCGCAGCCGAGCGACACCACGGCAACCTTTACTATTCTCTGTTCACTCATTTTAATCAGTCCTCATAATCATCGTAAACTTCATCAAATTCTCCGTTATCCTCGGAACTTTCCAGATAAACGTCTATACACCGCTTTATCGCGCCGAAATCGTAACCGCGCCGCGCGAGCGCCGCGATAGTACGACGGCGGTCGTCATAGTCACGGACTTTTTGCGCGTACTTCTTCCCGATAAGCTCCAAAAGCTCCTCGTCTATCTCCTCCACGGGGATATCCGCGAGAGTATTCTCCACCAGCTCGCGGTCAAGACCTCTGTGCAGCATTTCATACCTCACACGCCGCACGCCCCAACGCTTGCGCTTTATAAGGTACTCAGCGAGCTTGGGCGCATACTCCTCGTCGTTGACATAGCCCAGCTCGCACACATATTCCGCAGCTTCTTCGGCTACCTGTTCGCCGTATGTTTTAGTGAGCTTTGAAAGCAGCTCGCCGCGGCACATCAGACGCTCTCCAAGTAAGTACAGCGCACGCTTTTTTGCCTTTCGCAGAGTATCCGCGCTCGTTATCCCCGCAAGCTCCTCGCTTGTTATGTTCTGCCCCTTTTCAAGTTCAAACTCACCTACTATCGAGCCGTTGACATAATATTTCCGTTCTCCGTCAAGCTCGATCTGCCACGTATCGCCCTTGTATTCGCAAAGCTCAGTGATCTCCATTATTCAATGTCCTCTGTCGCGAACTCCGAAAAATCGTCCTCGCCGGTATCGGCTTTCTTCTTTGCGGTCTTTTTCGGCTTTTCCGCCGCCGCTTTATCCTCGGGCGTATCCGACTGCTGCTCGCCGTCGCCCGATTCCACGGGGATAAGGTCGCTGTTCTTTGCAAACACATCGCGCACCTTACCCTCTATCTCGCCGCAGATCTCCGCATTCTCCTTCAGGAAGTCCTTGACCTTATCCTTACCCTGACCTATCTTCATATCGTCATAGCTGAACCACGAGCCGCTCTTTTTGATTATGTCAAACTCTACAGCGCAATCGATTATTTCGCCGAGCTTGGAAACGCCCTCGCCGAACAGCATATCAAATTCCGCGACCTTGAACGGCGGCGCTACTTTGTTCTTTACCACCTTGCACTTCACGCGGTTGCCGATGACCTCCGAACCGTTTTTCAGCGGCTCGCCCTTGCGCACCTCGATACGCACCGACGCGTAGAACTTCAACGCGCGCCCGCCCGGCGTGGTTTCGGGATTTCCGTACATAACGCCGATCTTTTCACGGATCTGATTGATGAACACGCACACGCAGTTGGTCTTGCTGATAGCGGCTGTGAGCTTGCGCATCGCCTGCGACATCAAACGCGCCTGAACTCCGACGTGCGCGTCGCCCATTTCGCCGTCTATCTCGGCTTTTGTAGCCATCGCCGCCACGGAGTCCAGCACCACGATATCGATTGCTCCCGAACGCACCAGCGTTTCGATGATCTCCAGTGCCTGTTCGCCCGTGTCGGGCTGCGACACCAGGAGGTTATCCACGTCAACGCCGAGCTTCTTCGCGTAGACCGGATCAAGCGCGTGCTCGACGTCGATAAACGCCGCCGTGCCGCCCGCCTTCTGCGCCTCGGCAACCGCGTGCAGACAAAGCGTTGTCTTGCCGGAGCTTTCCGTGCCGTATATCTCGATTATCCTGCCTTTTGGCAGACCGCCTATTCCCAACGCCAGATCGAGCATAAGAGAGCCTGTCGACGTATGCTCCACGTCCATTTTGCGGTTTTCACCCATAAACATAATAGTGCCCTCACCAAACTGCTTCTCAATCTGCGAGATTGCAGTTTGGAGAGCCTTTTTGCGCTCCGCAGGATCGATCACCTTGTCCGCCGATTTTACGGGCGCCTTATCCTGTTTCTTTGACATTGCCATTTGCTTTTACCTCCATTATTTAATACTGTAAACTACTCTGTATATACCGCACATGTCTTTTTCGACGCGCGGCGTTAATCCGTTTTCGCGGAATATCCCGCACACGGCTTTTTCCTGTGTAACGCCTATCTCCACCGCGAACATACCGCCGTTTTTAAGCATTTGCGGATAGTCCGCAAGGAGCTTTCTGTAAAAGTCAAGACCGTCCGTACCGCCGAATAATGCGGCTTTCGGCTCGAACTCCACTTCCCTTTGGAGACAGCGCATATCGTTCTCGGTAAGATATGGCGGATTTGACACAATAAGGTCGAACTCTCCGCTGAACGCGGGCTTTTCAAGAACGTCGCCCAAAACCGCCCTTACGGGCACGTCGTTCATCGCTATATTCTCCTCAAGATAACCGAACGCTTGCGGAGATTTCTCCACGCAGATAACATCCGCGTCTGCCGTTTTCGCAAGCGCAATGCCGATACAGCC
>DILZ01000003.1:13766-15158 GCA_002425305.1 Ruminococcaceae bacterium UBA5579 | reverse complement strand
GTTTGTCACGCTCTCTAAGAAACCGCGCCGCCGTTTCGACCAGCGTTTCGGTGTCCTGACGCGGTATCAGCACGCCCTCTCCGACCTTGAACGGCAGTCCGCAAAACTCCCACTCGCCGAGGATATACTGCAACGGTTCGCCGCGTATCCGCCGCTCCAGCCTTGCGTTTATTTCCCGTAAAATGTCCTCGGACACCTCCGCGTTTGGCTCGGTAAGCAGCGTGAGCTTGTCGATCCCGACGCTTTGCAACAGCTGCTCCGCTTCAAACGCCGCGTTTTCAATGCCGCCGCTCTCCAGCGTCCGCCTAATATCACGGCATAACTCCCAAATCGTCACCTCTAACCTCTTACTTCTAACACTCTTACCTCTAACTACCAATTATCGTCCTCGCCCTCTTTGGGCAGACAAGGCTTTACGGCGGCAATAGCACACTCTATCTGCGAAGCGTCCGGCTCACGCGTGGTAAGGCGCTGCATCCAAAGCCCCGGAGCGCTGAAAAACCGCGTTACGGGATTGGAATATCTCCCCGCGAGCCTGATAAGCTCGTATGATATTCCAACGACAAACGGCAGCAGCGGCAGCTTCAGAAGCACGCGAACCAGCACCGCCAACACTCTGTTATCTATGCCCCACCATTCGGCGGGATTTATCGGCACAAGCGAATAAACAAGAATACTCACGAGCAGCGTTATGATGATAAAGCTCGTTCCGCAGCGCGGGTGAAAGCGGCACATAGGCTTTACGTTTTCAACGGTAAGCTCCTTTCCCGCCTCATAGCAGGCGATAGTCTTGTGCTCAGCGCCGTGGTATTCGTAAACACGCTTCATCGTTTTCATTCTGGCGATTATCGCCATATACGCCACGAAAAGGATAAGCTTCATCACTCCCTCAAACGCCGATTTCCACGGCGAGACAGACTCGCCGACCGCGCTCTCAAGCAACGAAAACAGAAAACTCGGCACAAAAAAGAACACCGCCAGCAGCACCGCGACCAACAAAAACGACAATATCCCCGCCAAGACCTCAATTCCCTTTTCGCCAAGATGCTTTTCCATCCACAGATCGAGCTTTGAGGGCGGCTCGTTCTCGTCCTCCTCCGCCATACCGCTTATCTCTATGGACTTGTTCAGGCAGGAATAGCCCTCCCTGAGCGTTTGTACGAAGTTGAAACAGCCACGGATAAACGGCGCTTTATTGAACCACTTTTTTTCCGGAAGCGCCCAATCCTCAATGTGGATATCGCCGTCCTTTTTCCGCACCGCCATCGCTCCAACGGAAACACCCTTCATCATCACGCCCTCAATAAGCGCTTGTCCGCCGACCGTTGTCTTTTTTACGGTATCGGTTGGTTTATTTTTGCCCATTTTTGCTCCTTATTTAAAAAAATTTCA
>DILZ01000003.1:9677-13630 GCA_002425305.1 Ruminococcaceae bacterium UBA5579 | reverse complement strand
GAGTTTTTCATTGATTTTAATTTTAAATTTGCGAACCGCGCGGCAAGCCGCGCTAGCAAAGTGACATTTTCCTCCGCTTCACTTCGTTTCGCTGCGGCAAATGTCACTTTCTTTCGCAAATTTATGCGCTGTCTATATTAATGTTTGCGAACCTCGCGGCAAGCCGCGCCGGCAAATTTATGCGCTGTCTGCACTGTTAATTATTTATAAGCGGGAGCATTATCGTCACTGTTGTACCCTTGCCCTGCTCGCTTTCAATATCCAGCGTTCCCCCGTGCTTCGCAATTATCTCGTCGGCGACCGCCAACCCTATTCCCGAACCGTGCTTTGTCTTATTCGCCTTGTAGAACTTTTGCTTCACCTTAGGAAGATCCTCGAGGGCTATGCCCGCGCCGGTATCGCTTACCGAAACTATCACGGCGCTTTCATTCTTCTCCGCCTCCACCTCTATCGAGCCGCCCGGCTCTGTGTATTTCAGCGCGTTATCGATGATGTTTATAAACACCTGCCGCAAGCGGTTTTTGTCGCCCACCACCGCGCACATAAACTCAGGCTCGTTATACGAGAGCAGGATATTCTCCTTTTTCGCCTTGTCGATATAGATAAGCAGCGCGTCCTCAAGCTCGGCGATAAGGTCGATCGTCGTAAGCTGCAAATTAAAATGTCCGCTTTGTATTCTCGAAAAATCAAGCAGGTCCTCTACCATTTGCTCCAGTCTCTTTGTTTCTCCCGTAATGACCTTCATTCCTTTACGGAATGTTTCGGGATCGTAGCCGCCCTCCAGAGTTTCGCTCCAGCCCTTTATCGCGGTCAGCGGAGTCCTCAGCTCGTGTGAAACGGAGCTTATAAAATCGTTCTTTATCTGCTCGGAATTCTCCAGCTCGTCCGCCATCTCGTTGAACGAATGAGAAAGCTGACCTATCTCGTCGCTGCTCATCACGGGTATTCTTTCGGAGAAATCGCCCTTGGCGAGCTTTTTTGCCGTAATTCCTATTTTTCCAAGCGGCACACAGATAGACTTCACGAAATAAACGCCCATAAGCGTAACGGCAAGCAGGATAAAAACGCTTACTATAAGAGCCACAAGCATAATACTGTTTATCTGATCGTCTATCATCTCAAGCGAGGTAACGAACCGCAGAGCGTTGTAATTGCTGCTGGGCTTTGCGATTATGATCGTCACGGCGAGTATGTTCTCGCCGCCGTTACGCCCGAAGTATATACCCAGACCGTCTTCGCTTTTCAAAGCCTTTTCATAATCCGGCATATCGTACTCTAAATCGGGGGAAAAACCGCTTGACGACAGCGTCACCCTGCCGTCCTTATTTATCGACATCAGCTCCATCTGATCCTTCTTGTTAAAGCTCTCCACAGTGTTGCGCACCTCGGAGGAATAGTTAGCGGAAAGGTCCTCGTAAAGCCGCGCGAGAATGGTTTGCGACGCGTTCGCCTCGGATACGACATAGCTTTCCACCGATCCGTAATAATACTGCTTTGTGAAGTAGTAAATGCAGATATTCGCCACGACCAGCAATACCGCCGCGACCGACAACGTATTCACCATCCACCGCGCGGAGATCGATCGATGCCGCAGTCTGCGGCGCACCGCCAAAGCCTTGATATTATTGTCCATCTGTCTTTATCCGTTCCACTTATAGCCAAATCCCCAAACCGTCTGTATGTATTTCGGCGTTGAAGGGTCTTCCTCTATCTTCATTCGCAGCCGTCTGATGTTTACGTCAATCACCTTGTCCTCGCCCACATAGCTGTCGCCCCAGATGTGCTTGAGCAGCGATGTTCTGTCGACCGGCGAGTTGCGGTTCTTCATCAAAAATTCCAGTATATGGTATTCGATCTGAGTAAGATCGATCGGCTTGCCGCGGTTATAAAGCATTCGGCTCTGATAATCCAGCGTAAACGGTCCGGAGGTTATTGCTTTGGGGTCCTCGCGGTGGGAACGGTTGATGCTTACGCGCCGGTAGATAGCGTCCACGCGCGCCACCAGCTCGGAGGGCGAAAACGGCTTTGTGACATAATCGTCCGCGCCTATCATAAGGCAATTCACCTTGTCCATCTCCTGCGATTTTGCCGAGAGCATTATTATCCCTATCTCGCTTGACTGCTCGCGTATCCAGCGGCAAAGCGAAAAGCCGTCCATTCCGGGCATCATAATATCCAGCAGCGCAATATCAAAATTGCCGCCCTGCTTTCCGTATTCCGTGACGGCCTCCTCGCCGCTTGCTACGTCCGTAACGTCATATCCGGCGCGGCGCAGATTTATCACCACAAAATCGCGGATAGAGTTTTCGTCCTCAACAACTAAAATTCTTTTCATATCCTACCCCCGTCGTACAGTTGATAGTTGATAGTTACGGAAGAAACGCCGACTGTTACTTTTGCGGTTCTTCAAATAGACTGTCGCGAATTATCGGAAGACGCCGTGAACGTGACTGATCACATTCCTGCCTTAACTAACCACTAATAACCATTCCCTAGCAACTTATAAAATAACAAAGCTGTCCTTCAGCTCGCTTTCGGTAAGCGAAAGCATATCCGTTGTGCCGTTGTTTTTTGAGATGCAGTAGAAGATAAGCTCATCGCTCTCTCCTATGCTTTTCATACCCTTTGCCGCCTCCATTGCCTCCTTGTTGCTCTTTTCGACGGTGTGGATACGCATTATCTCATTTTCCTCGGTAACCGCCAGCCCGACTTCAACATTGTATGAAATAAATACAATATCATTGTTAGCAAAATCCGCCACCGCCGTCACAACACCTGTCCAACGGTTTGGCAAAAACAGCGCAAAACGGTATTTACCCGAGAAATAGCTGTTCATCTTCAACGTAAAATTGTCGTTTCGCACGGTATACCACTGCACAGCGCAAAGCTGCTCCGGCTTGGTGAGAGTTTCATAGCCCGGAAGCGGCGCCGTTGCCGGTATTTCCACAAACCCGTCGCTGTCAATATCGAAGCTGTATATCTCCGCCATATAATTGTTCACCTGACGCGAAATAGTTCCCGCCGCGGGATTACTGCCTATTATGCTGTCGGGGCAGAACAAGCGGNNGTAGCAATACAGCACATCGGTCCCCGATTGACCGCCGCCCTTGGAATAATCCAGAAACAGCGCGGGAGTGTTTTCATCAAGTTTGCCCTCGGTAACGCGGATATAATCCGCCGCGCCGCCGTACAACGGAGTGTTGGAAAGCAGCTCCAACCCGCTTCCGTTATCCGTGTACATCAGAGCAGACGCGGTTTTCAGCTCCTTATTGACGCTTACGACAACAAGCTCGTTTTGTTTATCCTTATTAAGATCGGCTATCCGCATACAGGAATATGACGAAGAAAGCAGCTCGGCGGGCTTTTTATCCTTATATTTCAGCACGGAGAACATCTTGTCCGTCTGATTCAGCAGTGTGCAGCTGAGTATTATGCTTGCCCCTCCCGAAGCGCTTTCGGCGCTCTCCGAATCGGTCTTAGGCGTATTGACCCCAAGCTCCGCAAAGACAACGCTGTCTATCTCGTTTCCCGGACACGCAAGATCGTAGACCGCCTTCCATTTTCCGCTCGATTTATCGAAGAACTTCATTCTCAGCGCGCTTTCTCCCGAACGTATGTCCTTGCTTTCATAGAAAACAAACGCCTCGTCGCCCGGATCGTCATCGATATTTTTCACCACGAACGCGGAACGGTAATCGCCGCTTTTGGGATATTTCAGCTTAACATTTCGACCGACGCTGTTGATAAGCTCCTGATATATCTCGTTCTGCTCCTCCGACAGCTTTGGAGGAGCAAGCATATTCTCCATCGACATCGAACAGCCGCACATCATTATGCACATCAAGCATATCGGGAAGATCAAAAATTTTCTTATTTTCACTTTTCCTCCGAAAAAACACAACAGGTTGTGACTAAAATACAACACACATACATATTATAACATATTTTTTTTA
>DILZ01000003.1:9481-9640 GCA_002425305.1 Ruminococcaceae bacterium UBA5579 | reverse complement strand
AGGAAATGCTGATCAAATGGTCATTATATAAATTAAAATTTAATTTTATGCGGTTTTACCCGCCGGAGGCAGGTAAAACCGCCATTAAATCAATGTTTCCTTAAGATAACAGGCGGAAAAGCACGGGGTTTTCGATACGGAGTACAAAAACCGCCCGGC
>DILZ01000003.1:687-9460 GCA_002425305.1 Ruminococcaceae bacterium UBA5579 | reverse complement strand
GGCTGTTAGCCGGGCGGTGAAAAAGTTGTTTACTGTTCCTCAAAAGGGGGCGGTGCTGCTTGCCCGCTTTGCCCCGTTTTTGTAAGAGCGGGATGTTCCGCTTTGGGTCTTGCCTCAAGAAATATCAACGCCAAAAATGTCACGACAATTATTCCCAGCATAACATCGGTCAACGGAACAACAGTCATTTTGTATGCGTCAACGCCCTCGCTCGACTGCTTGAAGCTCTCGGCAGCATAGCTTGTGTATACTATCCGGCGGCGTATCTCCTCGGGTGCGGCTACGCTCGCAATAAGCGTTCCAAGCACGGAGGAAAACACCAGCGAAGAGGCTCCGACTCCCCAGAAGCACAATGCCTTTTTTGTGTGCTTTTCCTTCCTGCCCGACAAGTATCTGCCCTGCAAAACAAAGAACACCGACATTACGATGAGGCTGATACTCTCTATGAGATATTCGGGAATAGTCAGTATCACCATTCTGTTCATAAAGCAATACATACATCTGCAAATGCAGAATATGCCAAGAAGAATATAGGATAACCCAAGCCACGGGGTAAAGCGCCTCTTGCATACCGTGACGAACGCAATAAGAACAAACAATCCCCCAAAAGCAAAATCAATTATCATCAGAAACTTCGACGGCGATATAGCGCGTATCTCCGCTATACCTTCACATATGGAAAAGAGTCCTGCCGCCATAAGCACAACGCTCATTACAACAGCTCTCGTGCCGGTAATATCCGCCGCCGTCTGCTGTACGCCGGTACGCTTTTCGTCCGCGCGCGCCGTAAATATCGACGCCGCCATAGCCGCGATTATCACGCCGTAATAAAGCCCGTTCCACAATATCTCATCGCCGTGATACAAAAAACCCGTATGCATATCGGTATGCTTTATTATGACGAATATACGCGCCGCCAAGCTCAGGACTACGCCCGCCGCCAATACCGCAAGCGTTATCTTACTGCTTTTTTTCATTATATCTGCCCCTTTTTATCGTTTTTTATATTGCGGTGAAGCCTGTTAACACCTTATGTTCCCGCTTCCTCTGATTGTTAAGGCACTTTGGTTCAAGTTGAATATTTACTTATGAGCCGAAAGCTACTGTAATATTATACCACATTTCAAAATTTTTTTCAATAGCCAAACGCAAATTAAACACAATTTTTATTTTTGGAGTACCCAAAACGTGAATTTCCGCCGTTTCCACGCATAAATTAGGACAAGAGGTGATTGGATTGAAGATTATTCAGGCGATAAACGACAGGATCGTATGGGGCGCGCCGATGCTCTGCCTTATGCTGTTCACGGGAGTGTGCTTTACGGTGCGGACGAGCTTTTTTCAGCTGCGGAAATTCCCGCACATACTGCGTTCCACCGTTTTCTCGCGCGAAAAAACAGGCGAGGACGGAGTAACGCCGTTTGCGGCAATGTGTCAGGCACTTGCGGCTACCCTTGGAANNACGCGGGGGTGTCGACCGCGCTGTCGATCGGCGGTGCGGGCGCGGTGTTCTGGATGTGGATAAGCGCGTTTTTTGGTATGATGACGGGATTTGCGGAGAATGTTCTCGGAATTTACTACCGAAAAAAGGAAGGCGGTCAATACAAGGGCGGCGCAATGCAGTACATAAAAACAGGACTTTCGGAAAAACCCAAAACTCGACCGCTTGCAAGACCATTATCCGTTATATATGCGCTGTTATGCGTACTTGCGGGCTTTGGAATGGGTAACGCCGCGCAGATGAATTCCGCCGCCGAAGCTCTCAAAACCGGCTTTGGACTGCCGCAGATCGTCACGGGGATAGTTCTCGCGGGGCTTGCCGCGCTGATAGTTTTCGGCGGTGTAAAGCGCATTTCCGCAGTCACCTCAAGGCTCGTGCCGCTGATGTCGGGGTTTTACATAATCGGGTGCGTTTTCATTCTTGTAAGCAACGCGGAGCGTATCCCCGCCGCGTTTGATATGATAATAAGCTCCGCGTTCGGAGTGCGCCAGATAGGCGGCGGTATCGCGGGAACGGCAGTAAAGACCGCCGTTTCTATGGGATTTAAGCGCGGCGTGTTTTCCAACGAGGCGGGACTTGGAACAAGCGTTTTTGCACACTCGCAAAGCCGGATAAAGGAGCCTGTCGTATGCGGTATGTGGAGCGTCTTTGAGATATTCTTTGATACGATCGTGATGTGTACTCTTACCGCGCTTGTGCTGCTTGTAAGTACGGTTCGTACAAATGTTTCCGCGGAAATACCGAACGTGACAACAGGCGTACAATATTTCAGGCTGACGAGCAGCGAAAGCCTGATAACCAACGGTGTTCGGCTGCCCGAAAAGATAAGCGTATACGGCATTCACGGGGAGGTGCTGAAAGCGGAGCTGCCGCGCGAGCTTACATACTCCAACATTATGACAATTCAAGGTGAGGAGCGCGACGGATATATCGTTTCCGCGAAAATAGAACCTCTGCGCGGCGTCGGGCTTGCCGAAAGCGCGTTTACGGCAAAGTTCGGAAAGCCTGCGGGTATGGCTTTGGCGGTATTGGTGGCTATGTTTGCGTTTTCCACGGTGCTCGGATGGAGCTACTTTGGAGGTGAAGCGGTGGCTTTTCTGTTCGGTGACAGATCCCGAAAGCCGTTCTGTATATTTTTTATCGCGTTCTCCGTTTTCGGCGCGTGCGTGAATATGACTGCCGCGTGGGGAATATCGGATATGCTCAACGGTCTTATGGCAGTTCCGAACCTCATCGCCGTGCTGATCTTGTCGCCAAAAGTCATAGAGCTTACCCGCGGCTACTGTAAAAGGACGTTCAAAAAACGCAGGCCAAACGGCGCTGCGGCTGAAAATCAACGTTCCTGACAGCTTTTCGCAAAATTTCACTTGACAATCCCGCAGTAAACTGCTATAATAATGTAGGTAGTTATATACTCTGCGGGGGGTGAACGAGATAAGGAAAAGAATTTGTGCCGCTTTGTCGGCGATAATGTGTGCCGCGCTGCTTAGCGGCTGTTCGCTTTTCGAGACCGAGAAGAACCCCGCGAACGTCTATCTGCCCGCAGATCCTATCGATGCAAATCGTCCCTACTCGTCATCTTCGAGCGAAATTAAGGACGAAAATCAATACGGACGTCCAAACCGTCCGTCGTCCTCATCAAGACCGCAAGCGTCAAGTTCAACGAGATATCCGACCATAACGCCTCCCGAACAGACAACCCCGACGGAGTCTGACGAATATTTCTACGGAAAGTGGTACTACAGTTGCCTTTCCTACAAACGAAAGCTGGTTTACAGGCGGCTGTACAAATGCGCGAAAAACAATGACGGGGAGTGCGACGTGTCCGATTTGGACGTTACTAAGCAGGACATTTATGAAGCATTTTGGGCGTTCGACTATGAAAATCCGCAGTTTTTGGAATTGGGCAGCGGATATGAATTGAACTTCGTTGATCCCCGAATATCCAACAAGGTGAAAACCATCAAGATAAGCTACGGCAGAAGCTCTTCCGAAGTTCAGCAAACGGAGTTTGAATCTCGCGCCGAAGCCGTTCTCGCGGAAGCACGCACTAAAAGCTCCGATTACGAAAAGCTGAAATATGTCCACGACTGGATAGTTGATAACACGGTCTACTCAAAAACCGGCGCTCCGTATGAAAGCGAGGCGGACGGTCCGATAGTCTACGGGCAGGCGCTTTGCGAGGGATATTCAAAGGCGTTTATGTATTTCGCGCAGGAGCTGGGGTATCCGTGCATCTGCTCGGTCGGGGTCGCGAACCGTGAAGAGCATATGTGGAATATGGTGTTCGTCGGCGGCGCGTGGTACAATGTCGACGTGACCTGGGACGACCCAAAAACCTCGGACGGCTCGCAGGAGCTGCGGCACGACTATTTCCTTATAAACGACGCTCAGATACGGCTTGACCAAAGGGTCGAGCATCCGATTATGCTGCCGAACGCTCCAAACGGCTATTTCCCTTACGGCTATGACCAGGACGGCGGAAATAACACCGGAAGCAACAACTCGAACGTTCAGTAAAAAAATAAAAATCCCCGCCGAAACGGTTCGGCGGGGATCGCGTTTATACCTGTTTACTTGCAGTCGCAGCCGGGCTTAGCCTTGAAAGAGAGGCAGTCGGTGCAGGGTGCTTTCGTGGGGTTGGCTTCGTGAGTACCGATCTCGATCTTGTCGAGCGAGCAGTAATCGTCGCAGCTGCAGTGATTTTCGCAGTTGTGGATAGTACAGCCGATGTGCTTGTTTGCAAATTCAGTTCCCATAACAATACTTCCTTTCGTTTTGTATGCAGAACGCAAAAACGTCTGTAAAGTTATTATGAGTTGAATTTTCCGCGTTATTCTTTGGGAGAATTTGCATTTTAAACAGTAATTTCAATGAGATTTCCGTCGAAATCCGCTATGCAGCTTTCATAATAGCCGTCGCCCGTGACACGCGGACCGCTTACCGTTCGATAGCCGTCCGAACGAAGCCGCTCTGTAAGAGCGTCCACATTCTCNNACGGCTTCCGACCGAGAACGCGATATGCGCGTAGCCTATCCTCGGGTCGCCTGTTTTTTCTGAAACGTCTGGGCGGTGCATTATTTCCAGCCTCGCGCCGCCGTCAAAACTCAAAAAGTATGACTTAAAATCCGTTTTCGTATTATGATACAGCTCGCCAGGCTCCGCGTTTAGGTATTTTACAAAAAAATCCCGCGCGCGTTCCAAATCGCTGACATACAAAGCTATATGTTCTATTTTCAACGCTCTGTCCTCCCTTAAGAAAAGTCTTTCGCGCTCTCAACGCCTTACGAGATCGTGTACATAATCATTCCGAATATCGAAGCCACGATAAGAAGCCCGCCGAAAAAGTAAAAAAATCCCGCGAACGAATCGCTCCTTTTCGGGTAGCTGAACCTCTCTATGTTATTCGGATCGTAGAACAGCTCCACGGTCTCGCCTACGGTCGGCGCGTAGAAGCCTTTTGTCGTAAACTTTTCCGAAAAGGTCACGGGCTTGCCGTCCAATTGGGCTTCATAAACCACGGACGTCCGAACGCCCCCGACCTCTTTCACTCTGGCGCATACCACAGAGATGCACTTTTTGTAAATCCCCTTTTTGAGATAATATCCTTTGTAAATTATCCCCGCCCCGATCAAAGCCAAAATCCCGAGCACTAAATAAGGAATTATTTGATCCATAAATTACCCCTCCATTGAGTTACCTGTTCGGCAGCCGGCAGCGTCCAAGATCGCTTACATAAAGCGCGATATGTTCGATTTTCAGCATTAACACCTGCTTACGTTTATTTTTCCAAATAATCCTTCGAGCGGTTTTTGTAAAATTTAACGACCTTCCAAATCAACACGCCCGCGATCAATGCCGCTATAAGGAACATCAGTACCGCCAAAGCTATCATATTATCCTCGCTGCGCAGTAAAATTACCCCCGTAAAAGCGATCAGGAAGACCGCACCGCCAAACACTCCGACAACGATCACCGCAGCAATTATCCTGAGCGGCAAAGGAACGCGTCTGCTTGTCGATAATTCAAGAGCGCCTTCAACTATGAACTCAAAAATGAACTCAAATAAAATATCCATAAACATTCCTTTCCGTCAAAAGTGTTTTTCCCGCTCATTTCGGCTCGTTACCTCCGGAGAGCTTTTTGACTTTGCTGTCCGTAATGCCGATAATAACAAACAGCGCGATAAAATTCACCAAATTTGTGACGGTAAATATCCACGACACCGCAAGCTCGTCAAGCTTGAAGATGAGCGGAGCTACGCTTGCAATAAGCGTCAGTGCACAAAGCACCGCGTAGGTCAGCGTACAGTACCGCCCGAAAAGCGCCTGCGCCAGCTCCCACGCCTCGGGGCTTTTCTGCGACTGCGTTGTGCGGTAGCCGAACATATCCCCGAACGGCGGACGGGTTTTCCAGATCATCAGCCCCAAGCCCAAAATTGTAAGCGGCAGAAACATATTACAAACGGCTATGATAACTTTTTCGCCCATAATATCACCCCCTTATCCGCGTGGTTCTCCGTTTTCGTCAAAAGCCGATCTCAGTTTTTTCTCAACTATTATCACGATAACAAAAAGCAATGCCACAAGGATGCAATTCTGCGCTATAAACACCGCAAATCCCGTTTTCTCATTAAAATTTCTTAAAATTCCAATTATACCGACAACAGCGGTAATCACGGAAAACACGGAAAATACAATCGTCGAGAGCTTTCCGTAAGCGATCTGCGCAAACAGCCAAGCTTGCTCCGAGCTTTGCGAACGACGCGTCCGATAGCCGATGTTCTCATTTTGGCGCGGCGGATTTTTCCAGACCAGCGCGGAAAGTGCCAGAATGGTCAACGGTGCGGGCAGTTCGGCTATCAGATACAGAATGTTATAATTCACCCGTTATCGCCGTCCTTCTTTTTACGC
The DNA here is from genome assembly GCA_002425305.1 of Ruminococcaceae bacterium UBA5579. GTDB lineage: Bacteria > Bacillota > Clostridia > Oscillospirales > Ruminococcaceae > CAG-115. The sequence continues at coordinate 3,046 of DILZ01000003.1, read as the reverse complement.
CGCTTCACACATTCGGTAAGGAGATACTCTATCTGCCCGTTCACCGAGCGAAAGTCGTCCTCCGCCCACTGCATAAGCTCCGCATACAGCGACGCGGACAGCCGCAGCGGAATCTGCTTTTTAGCCTTATCGTTTACGGACTGCTTCTTTTCGTCGCCGCTCATGCATTAAACCCCCTTAGATTTTTAGAGGTTAGTGGTAAGATGTTGGAAGCCGCCTGTGATTCCTTACCTCTTATACCCTCTCATTGCTCCGTATATCAGTAAATACTTCCGCTGTTGACAATCGGCTGCGCGTCCTTGTTTCCGCAGAGTACGACGAGCAAATTCGATACCATTTGAGCCTTACGCTCCTCGTCAAGCTCGCAGACATTGCTCTCGGACAGCTTGTTCAAAGCCATTTCCACCATTCCGACCGCGCCGTCGACTATCTTCTGACGCGCCTCGATTATCGCGGTAGCCTGCTGTCTCTGCAGCATTGCCGCCGCTATTTCCTGAGCATAAGCAAGGTGAGCTATACGCGCCTCGAGTATTTCCAGTCCCGCGCCCTCAACACGCTTTTGCAGAAGATCCTTCAGCTGCTCTGATACCTCCACGGACGAGCCGCGAAGCGTTTTCTCGTCGCTGTCTGTGCTGTCATACGGATAGAGCCGCGCTACGTCGCGCAGGGTCGTGTCCGCTTGTATGGACAGAAACTGCGCGTAATTCTCCACGTTGAAGATAGCTTTAGCGGTATTTACAACTCGCCAAGTAACTACTATCCCGACCTCTATCGGGTTTCCCGAAAGATCGTTAATTTTCTGCTTGCCGTTGTCGTGGGTCATAGTCTTGAGGGATATCTTGCTGCTGCCGATAGTTGTACCCTTAACGAAAACCGCGCCCGACGGTACAATCGCGCTGCTGAACGGGTTCACGAACCAGAAGCCCTCTTTCTTGAGAGTGCCTATGTACTTACCGAAAAACGTAAGCACAATAGCCTCGTTCGGACGAATTATCTTCAAGCCCTTGAACGGTATCCAGCTCACAAAAACCAACACAAGCCCAAGGAAAAACGCCCAATGCGGCGTTTCGTCATTGCCGTTAGACGCGCCGTAGATCATCAGCGCCAACGAACCTAGCATAATAAAAAGCGTCAGAAAGAACATAGCCCAGCCATTCGCGGGGTGAAGCTCCTTTTCCTCGTAAGTCATTTTAACATTATTCTCCATAAAAACACGCCCTTTCGCTTTCATTTATGATATCATTTTGATATCTTGATAATATTATAGCANNTTTGTCAAGGGCTTTTTGAAAAAAATTTCCCCGAGATCATCTCCCGGGGAAAGAATCATTTCGCTATCATCGAGCTTATCAGCTCTTTAAGGCGTGTAACGGCGGTCTGCGGGTCTAGCTTTTCTTCAAGCGTCTTGTCGCGCGATTTCAGCTCGTATATACCCTCGTCGAGATTGCGCGGCGATACGATAACGCGCAGCGGCACTCCCAGCAAATCTGCGTCGGAGAACATCACGCCCGCGCGGACGTTGCGGTCGTCGTATATCACTTCAACGCCTGCCGCCTGCAAGTCATCATAGAGCTTGTCCGCAGCCGCTCTCACCTTTTCGTCGTCGGAGCGCACCGCGCACAAATGAACCTGCCACGGCGCTATCGCCATAGGCCAGATAGGTCCGAAATCATCGTGAGAGCTTTCGCAAACGGAGGCTGCCAAGCGTCCGACGCCTATTCCGTAACAGCCCATTATCGGGGTCTGCTCCTTGCCGTCCTTGTCGAGGAACGTCATACCCATCGACTTTGAGTACTTTGTGCCGAGCTGGAAGATGTTGCCGACCTCTATGCCGCGCGAGATCGTCAGCGCGCGTTCTTTACATTCGGGGCAGATACCGCCGTCTATCGCTTTCGCGAAGTCGTGGTATTCGATATTCTGGCAGTCGCGCTCAAGATCAAGTCCCGTAAGGTGATAATCCAACTTATTCGCGCCGCAGACAAGATTGTTCGTGTTCTTCAGGCTCTCGTCAAACAGAACGACGTGTTCGCCGTTGACGGTAAGGTTTACCGGTCCGATAAAGCCTGCCTGCAAGCCGCAGTTCTCGTCAATTACCGCCGGATGAATATCGCCTCCGAGATAATTCGTAAGCTTTGTTTCGTTTACGTCAAGATCTCCGCGGATAAACAGCACGACAAAGCTGTCGTCCGCGTTCTTCTGATAGATAACGGCTTTCAGCGACTTCTCCTTCGGAGCTTTGAGGAAATTGCAGACCTCCTCGATAGTGTGGCAATCGGGAGTGTTCACCTCGGTGAGCGGCTCGGAAACCTCATCGCGCGTATTTTTGATGATAGAGGGCGCGGCTTCGACATTGGCGGTG
>DILZ01000003.1:0-589 GCA_002425305.1 Ruminococcaceae bacterium UBA5579 | reverse complement strand
CCGCAGCGGCGGTAAACGTTCTCGTAAGCCTTATGAGCACGCTTGTAGTACTCCTCCAAGTCCTCCTGAGAGGTGTGGAACGAATACGCGTCCTTCATCGTGAACTCGCGGACGCGGATAAGACCGCCGCGCGGACGAGCCTCGTCGCGGAACTTCGTCTGTATCTGGTATATCATAAACGGATACTTCGTGTAGCTGTTCGCGTACTCGCGAACTAACTGCACCGCCGCTTCCTCGTGTGTCATACCGAGGGNNATTCTGTCCTTGAAACGCACCATTTCGCTGCCGATAGAAGTGTAGCGTCCGCTCTCCTCCCAAAGAGACGCGGGCATTACCACGGGGAACATTACCTCCTGTCCGTCGATAGCGTCCATTTCCTCGCGGATTATCTGCTCGATCTTGCGCGTAATGCGCTTCAGCGGCGGGTAATTTGAGAAAATACCGTTCGCCACATACTTGATGTAGCCGCCGCGCACCATCAGCGCGTGACTGTCGATCTGGCAGTCCGAGGGGCGCTCTTTAAATCTGTCGCCGATAAGTTTGTCAAGTTTCATATTTATCCTCCTGATCTAAATTTAAAATTTGCGAA
>DILZ01000064.1:14907-15185 GCA_002425305.1 Ruminococcaceae bacterium UBA5579 | reverse complement strand
TAAGCCGCCGCAAGCCGCCTATTTTTGCCGTGAGCGCGAAATCACTTCATAAACATATTCAGTGCTCCGGTTACCGCAAACACCACAAACCCGGACGCAAGCGTCATCAGACCGCGTGTCTTCGCCTCCGCGTCGTCGTTCTTGATCGCCAGCGCGAACATAATCGCGCCGACAAATCCGACCACCAGACCGATACGTCCGATCCACTTCGCGAAAAATTCTATTACCGCATAAAATTCCGCTTCGCCTGCCTTAGTGTCCAGAGGCGCAGCGCCTCT
>DILZ01000064.1:0-14885 GCA_002425305.1 Ruminococcaceae bacterium UBA5579 | reverse complement strand
GTCTGCATCGTCATTGCCGCAGAGACGGCGGCAATGATACTGCCGAATTTTTCCTTCAGAACCGAAAGGAAAGACTTTTTCCGCTTGTTTCCCGCAGCGGACACGGGTGTGTTTTTGATTTCCATAATGAAAATCCTCCTTATGTAGAATATTTATTTATAACCGCGCGGATCGCGGCTATTGACTGAAAAATTGTGCCACGGGTGACACGTCAGTAATCGTATAAATCGCCTTCATCCTGCGAGGCTTGGAACGCTTGAATATCCGCATCGGTCAGCGCATCCGATTTCTCGTCAAAATACGGCTTGTCGTCCGGCGACGCGTCTCCAAATTCAAACGTCTCCTTTTTGTACACCTGCGCCGCATAGCTCTCTTCGTTTTTCGAGGGAGTCGAAAATTCCTTATTCAAATTTGTCACCTCGGTTTCTTCATCCGGATCGTCCGGAAAATCCAGATCGGTCATCGGTTCTTCATCATCGGCGGAAGCGCCTATTGTCTCCGTGTAATCCTCATCATCCTCCTTTTTCTCGGGAGCTTTCAGCGTGTGAAGATCGTCGATAAGATACGCCAGTTTCTTGTTGCTGTCCTCAAGAAATTTGTAATTCAAGTGCTTTTCGATATCGAATTTGTGACAGAAAAACGGATATAATGCGCGGACTATCAAGACGCACTCGTTCGGCTTCATAACCTTAAGCTCGTCCGGTGTCATCAGCTCGCGTCCCATAATACTGTTGTTTTCGGACGTTGAAGGAGATTTATGGCTTCGCGTTCGGTTTTGCGAAACAACGTCTATCGTTTCCTTACCCAACGATTTGGAGATAGCCTCCAATGTGCTTGCCTCTTGACCGCCTAAAAAAAGGAGACTGTCGCAGTTACCCGTGACAATCTCCCAAGACTTATCGTACATTTTCTTTAATTGCGCCAAGTTCTGAATAATGATGTTCGCGCTGATCTCCATACTTCGCATAGTTGCAAGGAGCTTGTCAAAATCGGGTATTGTTCCAATGTTAGCAAATTCATCGAGCAGACAGCGAACGTGAACAGGCAAGCGACCGCCGTATTTGAAATTCGCCGCATCGTAGAGCGTATCGAAAAGCTGCGTGTACATCATTGCCGCCAAGAAATTAAAAGTCGCGTCCGAGGACGGTATTATAACGAACAAAGCCGTTTTCTTATCGCCCATCGTGTCCAGATGTATGTTGTCGCAGTGCGTCAGATCGGCGACCTCGGGCAGCTCGAACGCCGCAAATCTTACCGCCGCCGAAATGAGTATTGATTTCGCCGTTTCGGCGGGAGCTTTCTTGAAATCCGCGTAATATATCCACGCCATACTGTTGGGATGCTGCTGTCTGTGTTCGTTCATCAGCTCGTCAAGCGGAGACTCAAGAGTATCGTCCTGCTCGGATATTTCCGCCATTTTCATAACCTCCATTACGCGGCAGAAATTACAGTCGGAACGCGCTTTCTCCGTTACGCTTTCAAGCGTGATTTTCGCGTCATCCGTGATCTCCTTTTGCATTTCAATATCCTCGGACGCGTAATTCTTTTTTTGCTTTTCCTCAAGGATCTTCTGTTGCCTTTCATATTCGCTTTTCGCTTCAGAAATTTCGTCCTCCGCGCACTCCAATAAGTAGAACGAAATAGCGAGCGTAAGCGCTTTCGTGCTGTCGTCCCAGAACTGATCTCCGCCGCTTGCGCCCTCCTGTTTTGTGTTTTTCATCAAGCAATTCACCATTTTAAGAACGTAGGATTTATTGACGTTTCCGTCGCGATCATAAACGTAATTAAACGGATTATAATTGTTTGAATGGCTCATATCTATGAGATTGAAAACGCGTATCTCGTATCCGGCGTTTTTGAGCAGCCAACCGCAGGAGCGCAGCAGCTCGCCTTTAGGGTCGGTCACGACGTATGACGTATTAATCTGCATTAAATTCGGCTTAACATAGAAGCGGGATTTACCGGAGCCCGAGCCGCCGATTACAAGCACGTTGAGGTTTTCTCGGTGCTGCCGCGTATTAAGCGACATATGCACCTCTTGAGTTAACAGGATATTATTATCCGTCATAAACTCGTGCTTTTTGTCCGCGCTCTTTATCATCGTCGGTTTTACGAGCTTTCCCTTTTTATCCGCGTCGGCAAGCTTCTTTTCTTCCTTTTCCGTCGCCCATCTTGCCGAGCCGTGTTCCACGCCTTTACGGTGTAAGCGCTTTCGGCTTGTGTATTTCATCAGCGCGTAAATTCCTATTCCACCCGCCGCGAAAAATGTAAGCTGAAACGCTGTACTCTTTGTGTCGGTGAGCATCGAGAACACCGTTCCCGTATCCGTGAGCGTACCCTCAAGCTTGCTCCCCAGATCCGAAAACTCAATTTTTCCGTCTTCGTCCTTCGACAGATCAAGCGCCGCGCCAAGCCCAGCCGCGACGTACAAGATCGCGATCACGATCACCGCGTATATCGCGATCGTAAGCGCGTCGGGCTTTTTCTTTCTGTTCATCGTTTCACCTTCCTTGCGCCTGTATCCCGCGCTTTGAGCGGATCGTTTTTAAGCTTGTCGGACTTACGTTTCTTTTCGGCGTTGGCGCGTATTTTATTTTGAACGACGCTTTGGTTTTTAGCTTTTTGAACGATGTTGTGCGCGTTTTGCGCGGGAATTCCGAAATCCTCCGCGATCTTTTTTTCAAGATCGATCTGGCTAAAATCGTACACCTTATTTTTTTCTCCCGTCGTTACCACGAACGAAGTCTGAGACGTGCGCTCAATATTCACCGTGCGCTGCGTTTCGTCGCGGTCGTAGACCGTTTCGCGCAGCTTACTCTGTATCTGCGTATCTATCCTGCGGGATTTTTCAACTGCCTTTTCCGCTTGGATCTCCGACATTCCGAGCTGCTCCTTAAACACCGTTTTCAGTTCCTCGTCGGACATATCGGCAGGAACGATCAGAACGCTGTTATCGCCGTTTGCAATGTTCAAACGGACGTTCTCACCGTCTGAAAGCTTCACCGCCGAAAAAGAAATATCCCGAATGGTTATGTCATCCGAACTGTAGCGTATATTGACTTGTATTTTGTCAAGATTTTCCGCCTGTGTATGATCGGTGTAAAATTTATCCGAAAGTCCAAGCTCCGCGCCAAATTTGTTAGCGGCAAGCTCCGCCTGAACGGAAGAATAACCCAGCTCCTCGCGCAGAATATCCTCAACGTCCGATCTGCGAAGTTTGCTGTCAACGTTTATTTCAACGCTTTTGCCGTTTGTTTCATTTGATACGGTAACGGTCTTGTTTTCCGCCGCCGCGAAAGCTTTTGCTTTTTCCGCGTCATATTCCGCTCTCAGTTCGTCAATTTTCGGCTGCACGGTTTTTTCGTATGCGTTTGTTTCGGAAATATCGTAAACGGTCGTTGTGGTAAAGGTCTGCTTGCCGTTTTCGTCAAGAACGGGATTTCCGTTATCGTCCATTTGCGGCGCGACTATTTCAACGCCCTTTGCGTTCTCGTTCAGCTTATAGCCTTGCTGTTCCCAAAAGGCTTTTCCTGCGATTTGTTTCGCGTCCGGCATTTCACGCTTGATGATCCGCATATTATTTTCGCTATATTTGGGAAATTCCACGCCGCTTTTTTCCATATCCGCAAGAATATTGTTGTAGGTTTCAGCGCTTGGTACGGCGTTTTCAAGCTGCTCTATCTGCATACGCAAATCTGCTTGTCGGGCGTTCTCGGGGATATTAGCCGCAATATTACAATGCTCCGCAATCTCGCCCTGCGTTTTCTTGAAATTTTCCGAAACGATCTTCGCTTTTTCCAAGTCCTCGGACTTGAAATTGCAACGGATCTCCCCGTTTTGATTTTGCGTAAACCAACATTCCACGCCGCTCTGCTCGAACTGCGATTTTATAGCGCCGAGATTTCTTTGATCGTTCACAACAAACGCGGTCACGCCCTGCCGATCCGCTCTCGGCGCTAAACGTTCTGCCTGCCAGTCCTGCATTATCTGCGCCAGTACGTCCTTATCCCGCTCCAGATAGCTGATGGAACGACTAGCGCCCTCGCCGTTCACGGATATAGGGATCTTGTATTCCTTCGCCATTTCCGTCATTCTTTCCACAGCCTCCGTGGGAAAGCTGTCGGTGGAAAGAACGGAGGTTTCCGCCCTTGCGGCTTCCGCGAATAAATGCTTTCGGGAAACCGTTCCCTCCGCGTTGGAGAAGGCTATCGCGTCCGCCGCCTTGTCGATGCCGAAACCCAACAGCTTGCCTCCCGCTCCCAGAAGCTTTATTCCGCCCTTCGCGAGCGCAGGCGCGAGAATTTTCAGCAGCTCCGCCGTTACTTCTACGCCCGTCCGCGCCGCAGTTCCCACCATTTGTACCGCTTCTTCCATAAAAACTCCTTTCTGAAACAAAAAAAGCGGCAAGTGAATTAAAATTCTAACTTGCCGCAAATTGAAATTGTGTCACCGGTGACACATTATTCGACGTTAAAAAAGCCGTCCCAAAGACCGACTTTGTTTTCAGCCGCCCCGTGCTGCACTTCCGCGAATATATCCGCGTATTTGCTGTCAGGCTGAATAGTCATTATCTGCGCGTATCCGTTCTCGAGCAGCCATTCCTGCACCATTTCTCCGTCCTCAAAATACAAATACGCAAGCGTTCTGCCGTATTTATCCGTTCTTGAAACGTCATATTCGATGTAAAGAGTATCACCGGATTTTATTTTTTGCTTGACGATCTCGGAAACCGATCTGCCCTCGTCGGTATTTTCTTTCGAGTATTCGGACGGCGCGACGCTTTCCGGCGTATCCACGCCGATCAGCCGCACCGTCGTTTCCACGCCGTCGACGTTCAGAACGTAGGTATCGCCGTCTTTAACGCGGATCAACTCACACTTTGTCAACGTTGAAAGAAAATCCGAATTTTCGGAATTATTCTCGGAGATCAGCAAGGACGAGTTGTCCGGAACGTCCGAATGATACCGCGTCGAACACGCTGAAAAAAGCAGCGCTGTTGCAATTATAACCGTCAGTTTTCTAAGCATACCGACCCTCCGCAAGAACGCGCTCAGCAAGCTCGCAAAATGCGTCCGGGCTTGGTTTCCAAAGCTCGTAATCGTTATAAACGCAGGAGTACCTGTCGGGAGTTACCTCACAGCCCACAGCGGAGTTATTTTTGCAAGTGTCACAGACTCGGTTCTCCCGTACACGCATAAGCTCCCGTGCCTTGCGTTCTATCCTATCCATTTTTCCACCCCTGTTCCAATAACCTTATGCGTATTTTGCAAGCCTGCTCCTTTTGATGCTTCTGCTCGCGAGTTTTAAAAAACGGACAGCGTTTTTTGAAACGATTGTCTGTAAGAACGGCGCATTTGCCGTCCAGACATCCGAAGCACGCGCTGTTTTCGCAGGGCGGCGAGAGAGGTCTTCGCTCGAGATCCAGGTTCATTCCAATTCCTCCTTTTCCTCGTTCTCTTTTGACCAATCCTCAAGCAGCAGCTTGTATTCCGCCGCCAAAGCCGCTGTTTTCTCGTCGAGCCGCGCCTGCAGCTCGGATAATTCCCGCTGCTTTTTGCCGTAATCGATGGTTTTCTTGCAGTTGTCCGCTTCTCTCCGGGAAAATTCGAGCATTTGGTTTTGTTTTTCTATCACGTTACTTGCTTTTTTCAGCTTGCGCTCAAGTTCCGCGACCTTTGCCCGCAATCTGAAATTGTCGACTGTTGCGTTCATCGGCGTTCACCTCGCTTTCCGCAAATCGCTATAAAGTTTTTCAAGCCGATTAAGATTTTTTTCACATTGTGCTGCAAGAGTCTGAATGTCCGAGATTTCGCTCAGTATCAAATCCTCCAACTCGGCTTTGGCTTTTTCCGTGTCGCGGGTATCCTCATCGAAAAAATATGTAGGCGAAACTCCAAAATATCCGGCAATTTTTTCAAGCGTGTCTATCGTGATCGTAGCCTCCGCCCTTTGCCATTTGGGCAAATTTCCCGCGCTTAATCCTATATCCTTCAGCGCGGGTGTAGGCTTTATCCCGTTAAGCTTGCAAAGCTCGATAAAACGTTCATAAAATGAAATTTTCATTTTTCCTCCTAAATTTTCCCGATGTACATATCGTGCCGAGCCTGCGCGGAATAATAATTATCCTCCGTCACGGGCGCGTTGTACAGCGTGGTTATGAGATACGCGCGGATATTTCGGATATCCGGCGCGGCGCGGTGCAGGGCATCCAGAACGTAATCGATGTGATCGCTCCGTATATTCAGAAATCTGCTCCTGACCGCATCCGCAGGCATTTCCGCGCCGTTTGCCCGGACGGTTGCGTTCCTAGAGCAAATAACGTCGAGCATTATTTCAACGAACTCGTCCACTCGCTTTTTCTCCGACTCGGGATAATACTCATACTCAATGTTCCGGCGGATGATCTCCCGATATTTTTCACGTTCTGCACAGCCGTCGGGACTTTTCTCTTTCAAAACTGAAAAAGAAAAATTTTCGCGAACGTTGTTCTCATCTATCCTATCCGTCGATTTTGATTGATGGATAGATTGATCATTAAGTACTTGATTAGTAAGTATTTTATTATTATAATAAGATACCGTCGTTGGACTTTCCGTCGTCGGATTATCCGTTGTCGGGTTTTCCGTTATCGGAAAATCCAACGCGGTGGGCGCGGAATTTTCCGACCGCGTTGGATTTTCCAATGCGGTGATTTCTTCGTGATCTGACCGCGTTGGATTTTCCAACGCGGTAGGATTTGGCTCTGTTAAGCCGTTTTCTTCTTCGGACTTGAAGTGCGGATTTTGTTCCGGATTTTCGTAAACATAGTATGTGTTCGCCGACATTTGTCCGCGCTCGTTGCGCGTCTGCGCTCCCCGCGAAATATACCCGAATTTTTCAAGCTCCCTTACCGTACTTCTGACGCTGTCCACACCGTCGTCGGATATGTATGACAGTCCTTTCAGCGAGTAATCCCACTCCTCCGGCAGCGACAGTATCACCGAAAGCAGTCCTTTTGCCTTGTACGACAGCCGCCTGTCCTTCAGATGATAATTCGACATCGTCGTGTAATTCGCGTTTTTCTGAACTCTGAATACCGTTGACATTTTCTTACCCCTTTTCCTTTATTTTAGAATACCCTACCTCGCCTTCGACTGCAGCGTACCGCGATCCTCAGCGCTGATTTTCTGCTTGTCAAGCCATTTCAGCAGCTCGTCGCGCTGAACCATTCGCTTTTTTCCAATCATTACAACGCCCGTTTCGCTCGTCTTGTAAATGATGTTTTGTATCATTCCCTTGGAAAAACCCATATTGAGAAGATCGCCATACGAAAGCAGCATCGGCAGCTTTTCAATAGTTTCCCGTTGCATAATGAACCTCCTTTCAATGCTTAGGATTTTTCGGCTTGGGCGGTTTGAGATCCGCTTTGCCAATCGTGGGATGCGAACGTTTATCCGCCTCTCGCAGTTCGGTGCGCTTCCGGACGTACCTATTCCCCAATTCGGGTGGAAGTTGTTTGAACACTCGATCCACCTCCTTGAGCTTTGCCAGATAAATATCCCGATCCGCCGTGACCTTTGCAAGCTCCGCCTCAAGCTTGTCTATCCTCTCGGTGAGCTTATCAATAACAGCGTCGTGCAGCTCGGCTTTTTCCTTTATCGTCTCCGGTTTTTTTTCGCGCAGTGCCTCGTACACGTCAGTACAGGACGCGCTGTGTTCAATCGCTTTGGGACGCTCACCGAACGGTACGTCGTTGTTCCACTTCGTAAAGCCGTCTATAAGACCGCTTTTCTTCAACTGCTTGTAGGTCTCGCCAATGTTGTCGCCGACCCCAGTGATAAGCTCGGGCTTGAGATAGCGTCCTGTCGTCAGAAAACGCTCGAGCATTCGCCCGAGCGCTTTGTTTCTGTCAAGCTCATTGTAATGGACGTACACCTTGTAGCCCTTTTGCTTAGCCATTTTAACAACTCTTGCCATCGCTTCATAGCCTGCTCCAACGCGTGGATATGTGATATTTTCACCTTTTTCAAGTGCAGCTTCCAGTTGTCGATCAGAAATTGATTGACTTTCCAAATGTACCGCTTGTGCACCCCAACCGCCGTCAAAGCCGGGGAGCATTTTCTTTGCTTCATCACAATCGATTATCCTCGATTTGAACAACTCCGAAATGGGCTCGGCAACCGCCGAGGATTTTCCTGCAGCGGGCAAGCCTATGACTATATCCAGACGCTTGTCGCAGCGCACCTCTCCGCTAAGTTCCACCGTTCCGTCGCTCTTTGTGACAGCGCTGCCCATTTTCTGAAGTCGGTTATACACGTTTTCTTGTATTATTTTGCGCCCCTCTATTTCAATGGTCGGAACAACCTTTGAAATACAAGCGTTCGCGAAATTAATCTCGGGGAGCGCTTTAATTTCAGCCTCCGGAACTTCCTCGCCCGTTCGCAGACGCGCCAGAACGTTCAAAAATTCTTCCGAAACGGGCTCTTGAGTGAGCTTGTGTATCGGTCTGTTTTCTTTTTCAAAACCGTCCATATAATTTCCTTTCCGAAAAAGAAAAGCGGAGAATTTTTACATTCTCCGCCCATAGCTTTTTCTATATTCAATTGTTATTCAGATATCCTCGGGAGTAAGCACTCCGTCCGCTATCATCATACGCTCTTGTTCCTCGAACGGGGTATCCCAGATTATATCCCTGTGTTCGTATACCCAATCGTATACTTTATTCATCTTAGGATTAAACCTTGTACCGTACTTTCTGGTTTTAAGTTCATTCATATTACTGACAAACCACGCCGAGGTTGTTTCCGTCCGGTCGTAATCCTCATAACCCAATGCGGTGAAAACGCGTTTCTGTTCGTCCATAACAAGCTCCTTTCAATCTCTTGACTTTGCCTACTTATATTATACAACATATTGTAGGAAATGTCAAGGAAAAATTAAACTTTTTCGCTAAACAAAATTATACCGCCACTCGTCGTATGCGTCCCGAGAAATCTCTCCGTCGCGCAGCCGCAGAGCCTCGTTCAACCATTCAACAAAATCCTCCCGCAACTCCGTATTTTCGGGACGCTCTCTTAAACGCAGCACGACCTCGCCGTTAATTACATCAATTTTAAGCCCGTACAAGTCCTCCAGAGCAAAAAATGTGTGCATAATGCCCGTGTGACTTTCAATGTCGGGAACGTTCATAGCCGCCGGAGATACGTTCAGCACGTCGGCTATCTTCTTCGTCAAATCCTCCTTTGGAGCACGAGAGCCGTGTTCGTATTGCGCTATGCGGATATCCGCAGTCTTTTCGGGAAAACCAACCGCAATACCGAGTCTTTTTTGCGTTATTCCGCGCAAATTGCGGATAAATCGTATTCTTTCACCTATCGCCATTTTTCTCCGCCTTTCTTCGGTGTTCATTTTGCGTTTTGAATTGTGTCACGGGTGACACTTTGGCGCGTTCTTCGGGACGTTTACCCCGAATTCCGCATTTCGGCGCGACAGGAAATGCCACTAACCCGCCGCGCATTGACAGGAGCATTTATAGTCACGCCTTTCAGCGTAGTTACTCAATGCTTTCAATTTGTCGCTGTCGTTGCTTTTCTTGCGTCAATAATTCCAAGCATTGGCTTTATTGCCATCGGGGTAAAGATTATCAAGAATTTTTCTCATACAATCTTGACAAACGTTCAGATACACGGCAAGATTACTATCTAAATTTGTTACGGAAATAGGTTCTTTTGCGTCAATGCTGTCGTTTATCGGCTCAATAAGGCATAATGTTAAACCGTTTGCTCTAACATACGTACCGGTTTCTTCCTTGTATTCTTCTCCTTGCCGCCGTGCCTTTCTCGCTTCATCTGCGTTGTAATTCGGATTTTCATACAATCCTTCATACCATTCATAATCTTTTCTGCAAAAACAGCATTTATAATTTATTCCCATCGGTTTTTCCTTTCATTACTATGTTTTGTTTTCAGATGTGTTCTCTGCCTTTTTCTCCTCAAGAACGCCACAATGTTGAGTTTTTTCCTCAATTTGTCGCTGTTTTTGCTTTTCATAATCAGTTTTCAAATCCGAAAAAGAAAAGCCGATCGCGTTTTAACGTGATTTGGAGCAGCTCACGGGGAGTTGCCCCGTTTGCCGCATATTGGCGCGGCGGGAAATGCCACTAACCCGCCGCGCTTAACAGAAGGAGTATATATAAACACGCCCGGCTCTGCCAAAGCAAAGCCGGACGTTTTACGCATTTAAAAATTGTGTCACTGGTGACACATCAAACTGTTATTACTCTCCGACAAAACTCTGAAGCTCGCTTCGGATCGGAATAAGTTCATCAGTTTTTTCCTCGTCCACATACGCTATGTTATCATCAATAAGCTCGTTGATGATTTCAAGCAGTGCCTTTGCTTCTTTATCCGAAAGCGTGAGCGAAAAGGTGACGTGCTTTTCCGCTTCATTTTCTTTGACTTTTTCTTTGGCAAGATCATCGCGGAATTTTTCGTTGAGAGACTCGAAACGTTCGGATATATCATCGTCGGTATCGTCCACCTCGTCAAAGTTCTCGGCATCATCCTCCGGCTCGGGGAGCTTTTTCGGGGCTTCGTCCGGCTTGGTTTTTGGCGGCGCAGCGGGCTTCTTGTCTTGCATTTTCTTTACCTCCGCGCTCGAGATATCCGGCTTTTTCTCGATGACCTCTTTTTGCTTTTCGGGAGCTAATTTTGCGACCTCGTTCGCGGTGGAAATGCTCATCTCGCCGGTCTTGACAGCCTTTTGTACTTCGGGGGCGGCATTGTGCTTGATATTGTCGAGTTTGCCGACTTGTCCGTTTGAGATGTTAAGTATTTTCGCGATATTTTCCCTTGCGCGTCCACTGAAACCCTTACCCTCGCTGTCAAGCTCTTTTAGCGTTTGGGATAATTGTTCGTACTCGCTCATAACCTCCGCGTCCGTATATTTTCGCTGCGTTGCGTTAAGCATTATCAGATCTAATTTGGCTTCGGCTTTTGTTTTCTCGCCGTCCACCAAGCACGGTACTTTCGTGCTTGCAAGCCGCTTTTCCTTGATCAGTAGCTTTACCGCCTCAAAACGTCTGTGACCGCTTTTAAGCCAGTATTTCGCGCTGTCCTTGTCCTTTGAAACGACCAGATTGTGCTTCAGTCCCTCGCGTTCTATATCGTCGGCGAGTAGCTCCAGAGAGCTTATCTCGTAAAAGTTTTCCTTGTTCGGCATTATTTCCGAAACATCTATCATTCTGATGCTGTCCACAAAGCTGTCCGACGCGGCGGACTTCATATCCTTTGTGATCGCAGCATCAAGCTGTAATTTTCGCGCCATATTTGCCTCCTTATTTTCCAATGCCTTACGTTTTGGACAGAATTTCGGGGAAATTCCCGTCCACATTCCCGCATTGCCGATTTTGCGTACTTTATTTTCCGACGTGCAATACGGACACCAACTGTCAAGCTGTTTGCCGTTCAGAACGGTATCGCCCTTTGCTTGCACCAGATACTCGCAATGCTCGCCGTAATAATCGCCGCAAAGGTGAGTTTCATCCCATTGTTGCTGAACTGTTTTTTTATTTGTTTCCTCCAGCCGCTTCTCAAGCTCCCAAGCTCTGATGTGCCGCGCTGCCATACTCCACGATATTTCTATCGTATGATCGTCGTCAAGCTCTTTTGGAAAAGGCTTCAAAAAATCTATTGTTATTCCGTTTGGTATTGTGCAGAGTAATGTGCTGACATAGCAGTTTTTAAAGGACTTTCCCGAATAGGTGTATTTATTCTTCAGCAGATCTGCATATTGCTTGTTATCCATTTGGTGAGCGTTTTTAATTTCAAACTCAAACAGAGAATAAAGTGCGTCCTTTACAACATTTGCGAGAAGATTTCCGTCCCATTTCACTTGTCATCACTCTCCCTTACCTCTGCTAATTTCCGAAGAAATTCATTCAAGAATTGCTCGGCTTCGGTCAACACGGCGTTCAGCTCGGCGCTCGTATCGTCGGGCTTTTTGGGATTTTTAATCCCGCAGAGCCAATCCAACGACACGTGGAATTTTTTCGCAATTCTGATCAGCGAGGAAACGGTAGGCTGCATTCTGTCCGTTTCGTATGCGGACAGCGTAGCTTGCGGTATTCCGAGCAGAGAGCCGAACTCTTTCTGACTGTATCCCGCGTTTTTGCGAACCGCGCGAATACGTTTACCGAATTTCATTATGCACCTCCGCAGATCTCCGCGATCTCTTTCGCAAGGTTCGCGACACATTCAGCCGCAAACGTCCACCCCATATATTCGGGCGCGGTAACTTTATAAGAAACGGAGTTCTTGATCACACGGCTGAAAGGAAGAGTGCTGTTAAGCGCCTTTGTACCGAGCGACGCTTTCAGCATTTCCATAAGCTGAATATCAGACGGATTTTCGCGGTCGAATTTATTAACGAAACAGCCGCCGAACCTCGCGCCGCAACCCGCAATTATGTCCGTTACCGTGGATATTCCTTGTATCGCGAACGAGCTTAACTCTATCGGAACGAAAACATAATCGCACGAGCTGATGACGCGTTCCGTGATCTTGTTGAGCGCGGGGGGAAGGTCTACCAATATGTAATAATACTTGTCGCTGAACGAAAGCAGCTTCTCGACGTTTTCACGCTGCGCATCCTCCGGCAGCGCGTAGAACAGCGATACAATATCGTTCAGCGCGGGAGTTGCCGTAAGCACGTCGATGTTGGGGTATCGGGTAGGACACAGCGCAACGTCCGGATTTACTATTGACCTTGTAAGCGCCTGCTCCAATCCCGCTTTAGGCTCGTCCGCGAAGAAACGCGAGCTGTTGCTCTGACCGTCCATATCGATCACAAGCACTTTTTTGTCGGCGGCGAGCTGATACGCGACGTTTATTACGCTTGTAGTCTTGCCCACTCCGCCCTTGTTGTTGTAAAACGCTATTGATTTCATAAAAATACCTTCTTCCTTAAATTCAGCCTTCTTATATAGTGTAAAACGCGGGGAGGGCGGGGAAGAAGGCTTAATCCCGCCCAAAGGAGCGACCTTTCCGCGTTACGGCATTGCTGCCGTTGGCTCGGCATTCAGGGAGTGACCCGTCAAGCCGCGTATGTAGGGGCGCGTCGGATAAAAACGCGATACGCCCATTATAGTCACGCTGCATCAGACCCTCTATATATTATCTTCACGCAGCTCAATGCCGTGCTTTTTCAGTACCTCAATGATTTCATTGTAACACCGTGTGCCAAGGTTGCGGATATGCTTAAGCTGCTTGGTGGTAAGCTTCTCAACATCGCCAAGAGTTTTCATTCCTGCCCGACCCAAGCAATTAAAACTTCGAGTAGATAGTCCAAGTTCCACAATATTTATCTTACGGGCTTTGGCAAGCGGATTTACATTTTCACAAACTCCTTCAAGCATTTCAATTGTCTTCGCAAGCTCGCCGGAATACGCTTTTTCAACAGCAGCATTAACAGATGACCTTATAACACCGGCAATACCGAGCCTTAAATAATTGATATGTTTAGGTTCTCTTAGTCTCCGCAAAGCTCTTGCCTCGATCTGTCTGACGCGTTCCGCTGTAACTCCGTTCATTTTCCCGATCTCGGAACAGGTTTTACCGTGAAAGAAACGTTGGTGCAGTACGTCCGCTTCACGGGCTGAAAGAAAAGTGTGATTGACATACTCGATCGTTCCGTTTATATCAAAGGGAATGTCGTGCTGCCAACAGTCGCCATCAATTGCATCAAGCAGGTTAATAGGGTAATCACTGCCGTTGATCCGCCGCGGTGTTTTAGTTTCGGTTGAGTTTTCCATAATTCAACGGATTTCCTCCTTTTTATTCAAATCGCTATGTCTTTGGCAAGGGTAAGCCCCTCGCCCAAAAATCCGGCTATCAGAAACACAATAACCGCAATTCCGCCCATTACCAGCAACGATTTGATTATTATTTCCGCCCATTCCCACTTGTTCAGACCGCCAAAAGTACGCTCCTGTGGTTCGTCCTTATCCTTGACGGCAGGAAGAAGATCGTTATCCGCTTGCTTGACGGATATTTTTATGTCGTTTTCGGTGCTTTCTCTCGGCGGACAGTATATCTGAATTGCCTCGTCCTCGTCTATCAGATGTACCGGCGTGATCTCGCGGATCTGCGGTTCTTTTTTTAGTGAAACCATAATGTTATCCTCCTTGTAAAACGTTTTGTTGCTTTTTGGCTATGTTACGGCAGATAAATGAGTCCGGATTTAAGTCGGCAGCTTCGTCAAAGTTGAAAAAAGGATCGTTCGGTTCGGGTATATGAAACGGGTAATATCCCTGTTTCCGAAGATCACAGCCGCCGGAAAACCAAGTAGCCAAAGGAAATGGCTCAAAATTTTCATTATATTTTGTCACAATGCGGTTGTGCTGCGAAATAATGTCACCGTATTCGTCGGTACGGTATTCTTCGAAAGAAACTGCCTTGCAGGTCGCACCTGTCGCGTATATCTCAAAGCGATAACTTCCCAACTGAACCTCAAGCCATTCCGAGCCGTTGTAGAACTTGTATTTCATAAAACTGTGCTCATCCTTGAACTGCGCTTGCAATTCCGGACGGTCGGACAGCATTTGCAGAAGAATACTCCGCAAACGGCGTTTTCCCATATAATTTGTCATATTAATACCTTCTTTCTGTTCGCTGCGGAAAACTTTTCGTTTTCTGTAATCTGTGTTTCTTCAATTAGTTTTATATGCTAACTGTTTCCAATTGTATTATATCACTTTAAAGTGATAAAGTCAAGCCTTTTTGCTTAATTTCTTTGCTTTCGTAGGAATAACCAATTTTAGCTTATTTGTTTTGGTTAATCCTACAAATGTGTCACTGGTGACACTCATTATCATTTGAATAGCACGGATAATGCTTGCACCAACTATC
>DILZ01000028.1:34834-36728 GCA_002425305.1 Ruminococcaceae bacterium UBA5579 | reverse complement strand
CACAGCTTTATAAAACGTCTGCCGCAAGGGTACGACACGGTTATCACAAATGACGCGGAGCTGTCGCAGGGGCAGCGTCAGCTGCTCTCCATAGCGAGAGTAATGCTGGCTCTGCCGCCTATGCTGATACTGGACGAGGCGACAAGCTCGATAGATACGCGCACGGAGATGAAGATACAGAACGCGTTCGACAAGATGATGAACGGGCGCACGAGCTTTGTCGTGGCGCACAGGCTCTCCACCATTTGCGAGGCGGACTGTATACTTGTGATGAAGTCGGGACACATCGTGGAGCAGGGCACTCATTCGGAACTGCTCGCAAACGGCGGCTTCTACGCCGAGCTCTGCGACAGCTCCGCGTCATTTGTGATAACCGTGTCGTACCCTTGCGGCAGACGTTTTATAAAGCTGTGCGCGTGAGCCGATTTCGCCGCCGCGATTATCTCGTCAAGAGAAGCGTCGGGCTTGCCGTAGCTGATGTTGTCACGCACCGTACCTTTGAACACCCACGTTTCCTGTAAAACGATGCCGAAGCTGCCGCGCAGACTGTTCCGCGTCAGCTGCTTTATCGGAGAACCGCTGACGCGTATCTCGCCGTCTATCACGTCGTAAAACCGCATAAGCAGATTGATGAGCGTGGTCTTGCCGCAGCCGGTAGGTCCGACTATCGCGATGTGCTGACCGCTCTTTACGTTGAGATTTAGATCCTCGATAAGCGGCTTTGACGGAACATAGGAGAAGTCCACATTGTCAAGTTCAACGTGCCCGTCGCAATGCTCGAGTACTTCCTTGCCCGCGTCGGAGCTTTCCCAGCTTCGGCATCGTTTTACAGNNTTTCCGCCGGCTCGTCTGTCAGCGCGAAAATACGCGCGGCGGACGCGAGCGCGTTCTGAAGTTCGGTGACAACGCCCGATATCTCGTTGAAAGGCTTCGTATATTGGTTGGCGTACTGCAAAAAGCAGCTCAGATCTCCGACCGTAAATCCGCCCGAAACAGCTTTAACGGCGTTTAGCGCGCCGAAAATGCCCACTCCGGCATACACAAGCGAATTAACAAAGCGAGTACACGGGTTGGTGAGCGCGGAGTAGAACTGCGCCTTTACGCCGCATACGTTCAGCCGCTCGTTTATCTCGCCGAATTGTTGCTCGGCGGCGCTCTCAAACCCGAACGCCTTGACAAGACGCTNNTGCAGAATATGCCGCTCGCGTAGCTCGCCCTTTATCGCGGACTGCTCCTTGAACTTGTTGAAGCACAGCTTGGATATCACCGCCGCGACCGCAAAAGACAGCGGCGTGATGCATATGACGACAAGCGCTATCTGCCAATTCAGTGATATCATAAACACCAGCGTTCCGATTATTGTAACAACGCCGGTAAAAAGCTGTTGAAAACCTTGCAATAAGCCGTCCGATATCGCGTCCACGTCGTTTACCACGCGGCTGATTATGTCGCCGTGAGAGTTCGCGTCGATATACGCGAGCGGCATATTCTGCAAATGCCTGAAAATGTCCGTGCGCAGCGCCTTGACAGTCTTATGGGTGATAAGGTTTGTCAGAAAGTACATCAGCCACTGCAAAAGCGCGACGGCGGGTATGATGATCGCTATCGTTATCAAGATCGGCGTCATTCGCTCGAAATCAGTGTTTTCACCTATGAACAGCTTTTTACCGGCGTTGTNNGATAAGCACGGTAATATACAGCGACAGCAGAACGCTCCCCGCCGCGCATATTATCGCCAAAATTACCGCAGGTATCTGTCCCTTCATATAGCGGAGTATGCGCCCGAGAGCGCCTTTTTTGTTCGGTTTTGCCATTATAAGCCGCCCTCCTTTTCCTGCTGCCTAAGTTCCTCCTCGGAGTATTGCGTAGCGCATATCTCACGGTAGACCTCGCA
>DILZ01000028.1:21745-34803 GCA_002425305.1 Ruminococcaceae bacterium UBA5579 | reverse complement strand
AGCACGATTATCTTATCCGCGTGCATTATCGAGTTTGCTCTTTGCGAAACTATCACGGCGGTAACTCCCGAAAGCTCTTTTACTGCGTGGCGGAGCTTAGCGTCGGTCGCGTAGTCCAAAGCGCTGGAGCTGTCGTCGAGTATCACTATTTCGGGATTTTGCGCGAGAGCGCGGGCTATAGTCAGACGCTGCTTTTGCCCGCCCGAAAAGTTCTTGCCGCCTTGCAGTATCTCGGCGTCAAGCCCGCCGTCCAGATTATCGGTAAATTCCTTTGCCTGCGCGGCTTCAAGAGCCTTTTGTATTTGCTCGTCCGAAATATCGGAGCGCCCGAGAGTCATATTTTCACGCAGTGTTCCCGACAGCAGCTCGGCCTTTTGCGGCACCGTTCCGATAAGCCGCCGCAGCTCTTCGGTAGGATAGTCTCGGACGNNTTTATCCTTACCGAGCCGCTGCCGCAGTCGTAAAAGCGGCAAAGCAGGTTCACGAGCGTGGTTTTTCCGGAGCCCGTACCGCCTATCACGCCCAAAGTCTCGCCCCGTGCCAGCGTAAACGAGATGTCGTCAAGCGAGTTTTCTCCGCCCGCATAGGCAAAGCACACGTTGTCAAATTCTATCGCGGGCGCGTTCGGGTCTTGCTTCGGAGAGCTTTCCGCGCCGATTATAGAGCTTTGCATATCGAAAATCTCGTTTATTCTCGCCGCAGAAGCCGCCGCCTTGGTGAAGATCGTCACAAGGTTCGCGACAACGACCAGCGCGAGCGATATCTGCGTCATATAGTTTACCAAAGCGATAACGTTGCCCTGAGTCATACCGTCCGTTTTGGTGTGAACAAATCCCGCGCCTAAGTAAACGAGCAGGAGATACGCGGCGTTCACGGCTATAAAGATGAGCGGATTGAGCAGAGCGTTTATGCGTCCCGCTTTCACGGCGAATTTGCGGTATTCCTCGGCGGTCTCCTCAAAGCGCTGCTTTTCGTGCTCCTGCCGTGAGAATGCCCGCACCACGCGCACTCCCGTGAGATTTTCGCGCGTTATCCGAGAAATGCCGTCCAGCGACTTCTGCTGCTTTTTGAACAGCTTTACGGTCAACTTCATTACGGGTACCATAACCGCCACGATAAGCGCCATTGCTCCCAGAAAGATCAGCGACAGGCGCGGCGAGATCGTGAAGCTCATCACTGTTGCGCCGATAACGAGAAAAGGCGCTCTTACCACCAGCCGAATAAGCATCGCAACGGCGGTCTGCACCTGGTTCACATCGTTGGATATGCGCGTGACGAGCGCGGGTGTTCCTATCCTGTCAAGCTCCCTGTATGACAAGGTGTTGATATGCGCGTACAGATCGTGCCGCAGCGCCGTTCCCACGCCCTGCGAAGCCGCGCTTGCCATATATTGGCACACAAGAGCGCACGAAAGTCCCAGCACTGCCAACAATAACAATATTAGTCCGTGCCGCAGAATATACGCGGTGTCGCCGTTCGCTATCCCGACGTCTATTATCTTTGCCATTACCAGCGGCACTATAAGCTCGAATATCGCCTCGGTCAGCTTGCACAGCGGCCCTACCGTAACGTTCAGCTTGAATTTTTTCAGATATCCCGCAAGCTTTAACAACAAACTCACTCCCCAATAAATTACACACGATTTTCGTGTCCGTATTCGTCCGGACACGGATGTGGATAATACTTAATTTTTAATCAGATAACAAAATTATACCATAAGGCGAATAAAATGTCAACGATTCGAATAAAAACCCTTAATTTTTTGCGTAAATTTACAAAACCCCTTGAAATACGCGCCGGAATATGATATAATAGCAATATATGCGATTTTCGCAGAGCGATCAGCGTGAGCGTTTACCGCTCCGAAGAGGAAAATATGAGGTGAGCTATGAAAGCCGATTTGCATTGCCATACGACAATATCAGACGGTTCGCTGGGAATTTCGGACATAATACGGCAAGCGGACAGAAACGATGTGCGTTATCTTGCGATAACGGATCACGACAGCCTGGCGTCGCTGTCCCGTTCGTCGGTTCTCGGGAAAAGATTCAACGTAAACGTGATACCGGCGGTGGAGTTTTCCGCGTTTGACACGGCGCGCGGAAAAAAGGTACATATTATATGCTATAATCCGCAAAAGCCCGACCGATTGGAAGGACTTTGCCAGCGCAATTCAGAGGGGCGTATGAAGCTGGGGAAGAGCCTTGCTATGAAGGTGCTCGAAAATTTCCCGATAACGCTTGAGAGCATTCTGCGATATTCGGCGGGCAGCAAGGCTATTTACAAGTGTCATATAATGCACGCGCTTATGGATTACGGCTACACGACCGAGCTTTACGGCAGCGTGTATGATGAGATATTCGACGCGGAGGACGGCATCTGCGCGGAGCAGGTGCGTCAGGAGGCGGATTTCTATCCCGATGTGCGCTTTGTGACGACGCTTATCAAGGCTTCGGGCGGTATCTCGATAATGGCGCACCCCAAGGTGTACGACAGCGTGGATTTACTTGAGGAGCTTGCCGCCGAGGGCGCGATAGACGGCGCGGAGGCATATCACCCGGGCGCGAGCAAGGGCTTCTCCAATCAGATACTGCAGCTTGCGGAGCATTACAATCTGATAACCACCGGCGGCTCGGATTTTCACGGGTTTTACAATCACTACGCGATACAGATCGGTTCGGTGTTCACCGATGAGGAGCAGCTGAGCAAAATACTTAATCACAAAATCAAGGCGGACTGATAACAGTGGAAAGTTGAAAGCTTGCAGTCCGCGTTTCAAGAGGGTAAATATGGACGTTAAAGATAAAGCATTACAAAAGCATTATGACTGGCAGGGAAAGATAGAGGTCGTGTCGCGCGCGCCCATTGAAACGCGTGAGGATCTGTCGTTGGCGTATACGCCGGGAGTGGCGCAGCCGTGCCTTGAGATAGCCAAAGACCCGGAGCTGTCTTATAAGCTGACGCGGCGGAGCAATCTCGTGGCGGTGATAACGGACGGCACGGCGGTGTTGGGCTTGGGCGATATCGGCGGACTTGCGGGAATGCCCGTTATGGAAGGGAAGTGCTGTCTGTTCAAGGAGTTCGGCGGCGTGGACGCTTTCCCGCTTTGTGTGAAGAGCAAAGATCCCGATGAGATCGTGCGGACAATAGAGCTTATTTCGGACAGCTTCGGCGGCATAAACCTCGAGGATATTTCCGCGCCGCGCTGCTTTGAGATAGAAGCAAAGCTCAAGGAGCGCCTGGATATCCCCGTGTTCCACGACGATCAGCACGGCACGGCTATCGTGGTCGGCGCGGCGATGATGAACGCCGTTAAATGCGCGGGCAAGAAGCTGAATGAGGTGACTGTCGTTATCAACGGCGCGGGTTCGGCGGGTATAGCTATCGGTAAATTTTTGCTGAAATTGGGTATAAATGACCTTATAATGGTGGAT
Source organism: Ruminococcaceae bacterium UBA5579 (assembly GCA_002425305.1). Lineage (GTDB taxonomy): Bacteria > Bacillota > Clostridia > Oscillospirales > Ruminococcaceae > CAG-115. The sequence continues at coordinate 31,369 of DILZ01000028.1, read as the reverse complement.
ATCGGCGGTATTCTCAACCGCGATGAAGAGTACGCGAACCCCGCACACGCGGAGATGTCGCGGATTTCCAACAAAAACAACATCAAAGGCTCGCTTGCGGACGCTCTGCGCGGCGCGGATGTGTTCGTCGGCGTATCAAAGCCGAACCTTGTCACGCCCGAAATGGTGAAGTCTATGGCGGAAAAGCCTATTATGTTCCCAATGGCGAACCCCAACCCCGAGATAACCTACGAACTTGCCAAGGAAAGCGGCGCGTATATCGTCGGCACGGGGCGCAGCGATTACCCGAACCAGATAAACAACGTGCTGGTGTTCCCGGGTGTTTTCAAGGGCGCTCTGGCTTGCCGCGCGAAGGCTATCACCGAGGAGATGAAGCTGGCGGCGGCATACGCTATTGCGGCGCTTGTTCCCGACGACAAGCTTTCACCCGAATACATAATCCCGTCCGCGCTTGACAAGAGCGTTGCCGAGGCGGTGGCGAAAGCGGTCGCGGACGAGTGGAATAAATCGAAATAAGAAAGGAAGATCCGTATGACTTACGAATTTACACCTCGCGGGGTATGCTCTCAGAAAATGCTTATCGAGGTCGAGGACGGAGTAGTACGCGAAGTCAAAGTGATCGGCGGCTGCAACGGTAATTTGCAGGGTATATCCGCGCTCGTAAAGGGTATGAAGGTAGATGACGTTATCGCGCGTCTTGACGGCATACGCTGCGGAATGAAGCCCACATCGTGCCCCGATCAGCTTGCTCGGGCACTCAAGGAGATAAGCAAATGAAAATACGCGAATTGTTTAAAAGCGGCAAGACCGTCTTTTCGTTCGAGATATTTCCGCCCAAAAAGGACGGTTCTATTGAAACGGTATACAAAACGCTTGATGAGCTTACCGATCTGCACCCCGATTTCATCAGCGTGACCTACGGCGCGGGCGGCAGCGTTCCGGGCTGCTCCACGCGGGAGATAGTGTCCGTTATCAAGGAAAAGTACCATACCGAATCGATAGCGCATCTCACCTGCGTAAACTCTGCCAAAGAGGACATAGACCGCGTTATCGAGGAGTTTGAGCAATACGGCGTTGAAAACGTGCTTGCTCTGCGCGGCGACGTCAACCCCGATATTCCGCCGAAAGAAGATTTCAAGCACGCATCGGATCTCATTACCTATATGAAAAGCCGCAGCTCTTTGAGCTTTTCGGGAGCGTGCTATCCCGAAGGACACCCCGAAAGCCCCTCCTTCGATAAAGATATCGAAAACCTCAAGCGTAAGGTGGACGCGGGCGCGGAGCATTTGATGTCGCAATTGTTTTTTGACAACGCGCAGTTTTATCGGTTTTTGGAAAAGGCTCGCGCGGCGGGCATCACAGTGCCGATAGAGGCGGGGATAATGCCGTGCGTGAACGCAAAGTCCATTCAGCGAATGGTGGGGCTTTGCGGAGCGTCGCTGCCTCCGAAGTTCACAAAGTTGATAGCTCGTTTCGGCGACAATCCCGACGCAATGCGCGACGCGGGCATTGCCTACGCCAACGAGCAGATAATCGATCTGGTTTCGAGCGGAGTAGACGGTATACACCTTTACACGATGAACAACCCCTATGTAGCGCGGAAGATAAGCGAGGGAGTTTCAAGCGTTATCCGAATTTGATCTTACATAAAAAGCCGAGGTGAAAACCTCGGCTTTTTTCATTCAACATCGATTACTCCCTCAAAAAACTTAACATTATTAAGTATGGAGATATCGTGCTCCGGATTAGTATTCCGGAAAAGAATGTTCTCGTTATTTATAAAATAATAGCCGTCGTTCGGCTCTATGTGCAGCTTCGGGTCGACATATTTCTTTATGTAGATCAAAGTTCTGTCTCCGATCTTAACCTCCGTATGGTCAATACGCGTGATCTTCATCTCGGACAGCGCGTCGGGCTTTTTTGCATATGCTTTGATCAAAAGCGACTGATCGTATTTGTCGAATGTGTAATAAAGCTCGTTTGTCACGATGTTCCGCAAAATCGGAGAAAGCGCGAACCTATTACCGTTTTGTATGATGAGATAGTCTTCGATCACACATTCCACGGCAGCGTTGTTTTTGATAATGTCCGTGCTTTTCTTTGAGTATGTTATGCCGGAAATAACGAAATATGCCGCGATAACAAACCCCGCAGACAAGACTAGCTTGCTGCCGTTAAAAATCAGGAATGTGATGATCATCGAAATGGCTATAATTACGCACTCGACAAGCGTGCCTTTAAGGCTTGCCGATTTTATGGTTTTGATAAGCCGCTCTTGTTCGTCCGTCATTTCAAAAATCCCTCAATGATCTTCTCCTCGGCTTCCTCGCGTGTCAAGCCGAGCGAGCACAGCTTGAGTATCTGTTCGCCCGCTATCTTGCCGATAGCCGCCTCGTGGATAAGCGCCGCGTCGACGTTCGCGGCATTCAGCGCGGGCTGCGCGTCAACCCTGCCGTTGTCCGCGATGATAGCGTCGCACGCGGAGTGCCCCGTGCAGCGGTTGTTGCCGTCCACCGCCGAATAGAACGCCTGATACGAGTTTCCTCGCGCCACGGAGCGCGACACAAGATCAACGCCGCTGTCCGCGCCGTTCAGCTTGACGTGGAACTTCGAGACTGCCTCCTCGGCGTTGTCAGTCATAATACGCTCGCGGACGACTATCTTCGCGTTGTCGCCAAGCTCCGCAGAGGTCGTGCGCGTGGACTTGTCCACTCCGCCGAGCTGCACCGTGTCCATTTCAAGGTACGAGTTCTCTTTCATAAAGCACTCCGTCACGGGATCGATCTTTTTAAGTCCCGTGCCGTTACCCGTGCCGATATGCTTCTCCTTGTAGACCACACGGGAGTTCGGCTCGAGGAAAAAGCGGTGAATACCATTGTGGCGAGCGTCCTCCTCGCCCTCGTTGTGAACTCCGCAGCCCGCGACTATCACAACGTCCGCGCCCTCGCCGATATAGAAGTCGTTGTAAACAAGGTCGTCCACCGCCGTATGCGTCACGCACGCGGGGATGAACACCGTTTCTCCTTTGGTTTGAGGCTTTACCGTGATGTCAATGCCGGGCTTGTCTGTCTTGGAGCTTATCGTGATATTCTCCGAGGACTGCCGCCCCGCGCAGGAGCTGTCCTCGCGGATATTGTACGCGCCCTTGAAGCCCGCTACGGGGTCGTAGTCGCTGATGACCTTCAGCATTTCGCCCGTTATACTGTTGAAATTAACGTTCATAATATCGCTCATAAACAGTCCCCCGTTCTTTTCGGGCAGGAACAGGTGTACTCGCCCGAAAGCAGCTTCGGCAGCACCTCGTCCTTTGTTCCCGAAATGCGGATTTTTCCGTCTGCGACAACTATTATGTCGTCAGCTATGGAGAGTATGCGCTCTTGATGTGAGATGACCACCAACGAGCCGTCGGATTTCGAGCGTATCTCCTCAAACGTCTGAACGAGCCGCGAAAAGCTCCACAGATCGATGCCGGCCTCCGGTTCGTCGAATACGGAGAGCTTTGCCCTCCGCGCAAGCACGGTCGCTATCTCGATACGCTTTGCCTCGCCGCCCGAAAGCGACGTGTTCATTTCGCGGTCGATGTACTCTTCGGCGCATAAGCCCACCTTGCCCAGCAACTCGCAAAGCTCGCCCGTGTTCAACGAGTTTCCCGAAGCAAGCTCGATGAGGTCGCGAACGGTAAGCCCCTTGAAGCGAACGGGCTGCTGAAACGCGTAGGCTACGCCTTTTTTCGCGCGTTCGGTGATATCCAGCGCGGTGATGTCCTCGCCGTCGAGCAGTATAGCACCCGACGTGGGCTGCTCCACGCCCGAGATCAGCTTTGCGAGCGTGGTCTTGCCGCCGCCGTTCGGGCCGGTTATCACCGTGAGCTTGCCGCGCGTTTTGAACGACACGCCGTTTATTATGGAGCTGCCGTCGGGCAAGCTCCAATGCAGGTCTTTTATTTCAAGCAAAACAATTGCACCTCTTCATTTAGTTTAATAGANNAAAGCCGCAGCGTTTAAATGTAGTGATTTGCAGCACATACGACAACTAACAACCGACTACTATCCTCTTCATTTAGTTTAATAGAAAATAGTTATTAGTAATTAGTTTACAAAGCCGCAGCGTTTAAATGTAATGATTTGCAGCACATACGACAACTAACAACCGACTACTATTCTCTTCATTTAGTTTAATAGAAAATAGTTATTAGTAATTAGTTTACAAAGCCGCAGCGTTCAAATGTAATGATTTGCAGCACATACGACAACTAACAACCGACTACTATCCTCTTCATTTAGTTTAATGGAAAATAGTTATTAGTAATTAGTTTATAAAGCCGCAGCGTTCAAATGTAATGATTTGCAGCACGCACAACAACTAACAGCTATTCTCTTTCTTTTGGTTTAATAGTAATAGTTTTTAGTAGTTATAGTAAACGACATAAATAATCGCACTTTGGTTTTAAAAACAGCGCATTTAGACATTTGCTTGCGCGTTTCAAAGGTGAAACTTTCGTGTCGTTTACTATAGTTTACAGAGCTGTAATGGTTTGCAGCACATACGGCAACTAACAACTAACTACTATTCTCTATTAAACTATGGGTCAGCACTTCAAAAAACTCCGGCATAGCCGCCTTGAAATTGAGCGGCTTGAACGTTTCGGAGCTTACGAACGCGTGCGAGCTTGTGCCTTCGGTGAGCAGTTCGCCGTCCCTTGTGAGCTTGTACGCGAACTCCACGCGCGCGGGCGTGAGCCGCGTTATCGACGCGGTGACAACGAGCTTGTCGTCATACCGCGCGGGCGTGTGATACTTCACCGTGATGGCGGTCACGGGCAGCATAACGCCGCCGCGCTCCATTTCCGAATAGCTTAACCCGATATTCTTGATATAATCCGTCCGCGCAATCTCAAACCATATCGGATAGGTCGCGTGGTGGACCACTCCCATAGCGTCGGTTTCGGCATAGCGCACGGTGATCTCGGTGATACTCGCCATCAGAAACGCTCCCTTTTTGATTGGAATAATCTTGCCACAAAAGCCGAAACACAGTCGGGCAGCAGCTTGGCAAGCACTATCAAACCGTTTGTGACGCAGCTGTCGCAGATGATATGCTTTCTCTCGAACATCTTGCTTACGGCGTGCTCGGCAAGCTTTTCGCTGTTGTAGGGCTTTATGCCGAACTTCACCCGCGCTGTTTCGCTGAATTCCGTGGAGACCGGTCCAGGGCAGAGCGCCGAAACGTGAACGCCGGACTTCGCGGCGCGAAGCTCCTCGGCGACAGCCTGCGTCATTCTTACGATATACGCCTTGCTTGCGTAGTAGGACGAAAAGCACGGTCCGGGCATAAAGCCCGCCACGCTCGCCGTGTTGAGGATATAGCCGCAGCCGCGCTTTTTGAAATCGCGCAGGAACAGCTTGAAAAGTATGTGGAACGCCTTTATGTTCACATTTATCATATCAAGCTCGCGTTCAAGATTGGTTTCGGTAAATTCCCCGAACACGCCGAAGCCCGCGTTGTTTATCAGAATGTCGATGTTGTATTTTTTTACGGCTTCGTAAAGCTTGAAAACGTTATCCTCTTTGGAAAGATCGGCTGAAATACACATCACCTTAACGCCGTACTTGCCGATAAGCTCTTCCTTAAGATCGGCAAGCCTGTCGCGGCGTCGTGCCGTTATCACAACGTTTATTCCGCGCTTTGCAAGACTGCGGGCGATATCACGTCCGATTCCCGAGCTTGCGCCCGTTACCAATGCTATCATTAAAACTCCTCCGATCGTTAAATCTTGTTTATTCTGAAGGGCGCAAGAGGCAGCCCGAACGTGCTGAATACGTTCACCTCGGCGTAGTTTTTCCACAGATACCGCACTCCGCACGGATTTGAAATTTCATCCGAGCTGACGAAAATTCGTTCGCCGGAGATATCCACATATGCGCGGCGGTATACTCCGTCCGCACCGCATATCTCGAAGCTGTTCTCCGGATCGCCTTTAAGCTTGAACCCGCCGCGCGCGTGGTCAAATTGAAGCTCTACGGTGTCTCCGCGCCAGATCACATTTTTTATTGTCGGCGCAAACGCTCCGTCACAGCCGCCGTNNATATCCAATGCCTGCATTGCGAAGCGGCGTCCAACCGCTCGCTTGTCCGCCGGGTGAACGTTGTCGCGTTCGCCGCAGTCGATAAGAACGGCGATGCCTGTGTTCTTTATTGTGTTGTAGATCCTCATTTGCGCCTCGCGGATAAGACACCACGCCTCGCCGTCGGGATTTTCTCCCGCATACATCGGAAGCTGACCGATAACAAACGGAAGCTGATCGTCGCGCCAGATTTCGCGCCAGTTCCTTATCAGCTGCGTCATCAGTGTGTAGTATGCGTGAGGGTGTATTTCATCGGACTCTCCCTGATACCATAAAACGCCGCCCAACGTATAAGGCGCGATAAATCTTACCATACTGTCAAACAGTACGCCCGGTGAGTGCGGATTGCACGGCGCGTGAGGTCCGGGGTATTTGGATTCGCCGCAGGCAGCCGATATCTCGCTTGCGGTGGCGTTCGGGTGAGCGGCGGTGTATTCGGCGCATTTTTTGTCCCATTCCGCCTGATATGTCTGATATTTGCGGTAATCGGCTACTGCCTCCCCTTCGGTGCGGGCTGCCATATAGGCGTCGTATTCATCGAAATAAACCGCCGCGCCGCCGCGGGAGTAGTTTTTGTCTATCCAGCAGGATGCAGATGTTCCGCCCCAATTGCAGCCGATTATCCCGACGGTAACATCAAGATATTCGGACATCACCTTTGCGCAGAAATACGCAACCGCGCTCCAATGCTTTGCACTTTCCTTGTCCGAGAAAGCCGTCCATTCGGCTTTCTGCAGCTCTTCATCGTGATCGGCGTCAAAAAGCGTCCGTTTGGGGAAATTGTAATAGCGCACGTCATCCGTGGAATCGTTTTCGAGTGCCTCCGCTCCTCCCTCGCAGCTGCAAAGCTCCATCTCCATATTGGACTGTCCGCCGGCAAGCCAAACCTCGCCTATCGCAACGTTGGAGAAATAGATAAACTCGTCCGTTTCCGCGTCGGTAAGCGTCATATTCATATGACGGCACGCGCCCATAGGAGGGAAGATGACCTTCCATTTACCGTTTGTGACGATGCAGGAGGTCGTGAAACCGCAAAACTCCGCTCGTACTATCGCGCCTTCCTCGCCGGTCCCGAACACGCAGATGTTCTTGCCGCGCTGCAAGACCATTCCGCTGCCGAAGATCGGTGCCGCTTGAAATCTAGCCATAATCAACACCCCTTTGAAAAATAATACTGCACATAGCCGGAATTATGTGTGTCGGGATCGCCTACCCGATAAATACATATTTATAATATTATACCGCATTTTTCCAAAAAAGTCAAGGAAATTTATAAAAATTCACATTGAGGGCGGTTGTGTTGCATTTCAACGCTAAAAATAACGTTCATTCTCTAAAAATCCCGTTTGAACAACTTGACGCTCCGCCTTCTGTCACGCAAAGCATCAGTTTAATTGTCCGCGCCGGCGAATAATTTACTTATACGGAAGTATAATATCAACGGAATCGGATATTGCCGCAAATGCTCGGCGATATCACAAGTCTTTTTGAAATACCCACAAAAACAAAAGGAGCTGATGGAAATGGCACAAACAATAACCGGCAGCGAGTTTGGAGAGGTCATCTTAAAACAACCTGCCGTGCTCGCCGACTTTTATTCGGAAACGTGTGTTCCGTGCAGGCAGATGATGCCTGTTTTAGAGGAACTTGAATCCGAGCTTGGTGACAGAATAAAGGCGGTAAAGATAGATGTGGCACGCAGCGGAGATCTGGCGGATAAATACGGAGTTCGCGCGGTACCGACCTTCGTGTTGTTTAAAAACGGCAGGGAAACGGCGCGGATAGTGGGCGCGGTACCCAAATCACAATTGACGGAGCTTGTGAACTCAAGCCGACAGTAAACATTTAAGAAATTATGATGGATATTATGATAATCGGAGGAGGACCTGCGGGACTTTCCGCGGCTGTTTACGCGGCAAGAGCGCGGCTTTCGTTCGTCGTCTCGGAAAAGGGCTTTGCCGGCGGCGGAGCGATCTCCTCGACAGAGCGGGTAGACAATTACCCTGGACTTTTGGGAATTTCGGGCTACGAGCTTGGAGAAAAGTTCCGCGAACACGCTGTAAAGCTCGGAGCGGAAATAGTGTCCTCGGAGGCGGTCGGGATAAAACACTTCGCCGACGGCTTTTCGACACTGCTGGCGAACGGCGACTCGATAAGCTCCAAAACCGTGATTTATGCCGCCGGAACAAGCCGCCGCCGACTTGAGGTCGATGGCGGCGAGCTGCCGGGAGTAAGCTACTGTGCCACTTGCGACGGCGCGTTTTATAAACACAAAACCGTCGCCGTGATAGGCGGCGGCGACACCGCTCTGTCGGAGGCGTTGTATCTTTCGCGGATAGCCGCGCGTCTGTATCTGATACATCGCCGTGCGGAGTTCCGCGCCAATGCCGATCTGACTGAGCAAGTAAAATCGACCTCGAATATAGAGCTTGTACTAAACGCGCAGCTCAAGCGAGTGCTTGGCAAGGCGAGCGTAAGCGGCGTCGATATAACGATAGGCAACAGAGCGGAAAAGCTCGTTGTTGACGGTGTTTTTGCCGCCATTGGCTCAACACCGAACACCAAGCCGCTTCACGGTATGGCAGACCTCGACGAACACGGCTATATCGTTGCCGATGAAAACGGGAAAACATCTCTCGGCGGTTTTTTCGCTGCGGGCGATGTCCGCGCGGTATCTATGCGCCAGGTTATCACGGCTTGCTCCGACGGAGCGCGCTGCGTTGACTCGGCGGAAAAATATCTTCATATCCTGCCGCAATGAACGAGCCGCCCCTCCGACTTAACGGAGAGGCGGCTTAATTTAACGCTTGTGCCCGTTCAATAATTTTCTGCGGATATCTGGAAATAGCTCTGCGGCTTGCCGCACACAGGACAGGTTTCGGGAGCGTTCGTGCCGACGACGATATGCCCGCAGTTGCGGCACTCCCACACCTTTACCTCGCTTTTCTTAAAGACCTCCTGCATTTCCACATTCTTCAAAAGCGCGCGGAAACGCTCCTCGTGGTGCTTTTCGATCTCTGCCACAAGCCTGAATTTCGCGGCAAGCTCCGGAAAGCCCTCTTCCTCGGCGGTTTTCGCGAAATCCTTGTACATATTGGTCCACTCGAAATTCTCGCCGTCCGCCGCAGTGGCAAGATTGCGGTTTGTCGGACCTATCCCGCCCAGCTCCTTGAACCATATCTCCGCGTGTTCCTTTTCGTTGTCCGCCGTGGTTTGGAATATCTGCGCGATTTGCTCAAATCCGTCCTGCTTTGCCTTTGCCGCAAAGAACGTGTATTTGTTCCGAGCCTGACTTTCCCCTGCGAACGCCGCCTCAAGATTTCGCTCCGTTTTCGTTCCCGCGTACTTGTTCTGGTGATCTCCGTGGATCTCCTCAAGATCTTCTCCGGCAGCTCCGCATACCGGGCAGACTGCCTCCGCGCGGTTGGGCGCTTCAAACGTTATTCCGCAAACCTTACATTTAAACAGTGCCATATTTCCTCCTTATTTAAAAAGATTTT
>DILZ01000028.1:21214-21669 GCA_002425305.1 Ruminococcaceae bacterium UBA5579 | reverse complement strand
CGGCTGACACTTTTTGAAAATCACTTGTCGCCATTGCGTTGCATTTTTTGACTTGCCTATGCACAGCTTATTCCTTTCGGGATTAGTTTGGTCGTTTTTTACAGCTTTATTCGCTTGATTTGGGATTGTTTTACGACACTTTTGAGGCTAAAAGTTCGGCAAACAATTTTAAATTCTCAATTGTACATTGTCAATCGGCACAAAAGATCCCTTGGACTGCTGCCCAAGGGATCGCTTTGTGAATGATCGACTTTTACAAGCTTACTTAGCGCTCTGCTCGTAAGACTCGATCATTTTCTTTACCATCTGACCGCCGATGGAACCTGCCTGCTTAGCGGTGAGATCGCCGTTGTAGCCCTGGTTGAGGTTTACGCCGACTTCGTTCGCAGCCTGCATCTTGATGTTGTTAAGATTAGCCTTAGCCTGTTTAGTAGTTTGCCGAACTTTTAGCCTCA
>DILZ01000028.1:21016-21194 GCA_002425305.1 Ruminococcaceae bacterium UBA5579 | reverse complement strand
GCTTAAATGTCCTTTGCGCTATTATTATTTTCGCCGCGCCGAAAAATATTAAAGGTAATTGTTGTCGGTTTATCCGATTTTTGTTTGTCTGCGTTTTTAATTACTATGGAGTCGCTGATCAAATGATTTTTATAAAATTTTTTATAAAACTTTAAGTCTTATTTACGCGGGTCTCCCC
>DILZ01000028.1:20723-20944 GCA_002425305.1 Ruminococcaceae bacterium UBA5579 | reverse complement strand
TGACATCTTGCAAATTATGGTGTATAATGGTATTTGTGGAGAGAGTTGTTGCGCGCCCCGCGCATAATTCTCGGTAAAAATCTTTTAGGAAAGAGGTAATTTTCAATGAGCAATATCGATCTTACAAAGTACGGTATCACAGGTACTACCGAGGTGGTCTACAACCCCTCGTATGAAGAGCTGTACAAGGCGGAGCTTGATCCGTCGCTTACGGGCTACGA
>DILZ01000028.1:20463-20703 GCA_002425305.1 Ruminococcaceae bacterium UBA5579 | reverse complement strand
GCGTTTATACCGGACGTTCGCCCAAGGATAAGTTCATCGTTATGGATGAGAACTCCAAGGACACCGTTTGGTGGACCTCCGACGAATACAAGAACGACAATCACCCCGCTTCTCAGGAGGCGTGGAACGCTTGCAAGGAGATCGCAAAGAAGGAGCTTTCGGGAAAGAAGCTCTATGTGGTTGACGCTTTCTGCGGCGCGAACAAGGATACAAGAATGGCTATCCGCTTTATTATGGAGG
>DILZ01000028.1:20086-20278 GCA_002425305.1 Ruminococcaceae bacterium UBA5579 | reverse complement strand
AGATGAAGAAGGGTATGTTCTCGATGATGAACTACTATCTGCCGCTCAAGGGCATTGCTTCTATGCACTGCTCCGCGAATACCGATATGGACGGCAAGAACACCGCTATCTTCTTCGGTCTGTCCGGCACGGGCAAGACCACCCTTTCCACCGATCCGAAGAGATTGCTTATCGGCGACGACGAGCACGGCT
>DILZ01000028.1:18624-20079 GCA_002425305.1 Ruminococcaceae bacterium UBA5579 | reverse complement strand
GAGGGCGGCTGCTACGCAAAGGTAATCGACCTCGACAAGGACAGCGAACCGGATATCTACAACGCTATTAAGAGAAACGCTCTGCTTGAGAACGTTACTCTCGATGAGAACGGCAAGATCGACTTCAAGGACAAGAGCGTTACCGAAAACACCCGCGTATCTTATCCCATCGACCACATCGAAAAGATCGTAAGACCTGTTTCCTCCGCTCCTGCGGCTAAGGACGTTATTTTCCTTTCCGCAGACGCGTTCGGCGTTCTGCCTCCCGTTTCCGTTCTTACTCCCGAACAGACGCAGTATTACTTCCTTTCGGGCTTCACCGCTAAACTCGCGGGTACGGAGCGCGGCATCACCGAGCCTACTCCCACATTCTCCGCTTGCTTCGGTCAGGCGTTCCTCGAGCTTCACCCCACAAAGTACGCCGAGGAGCTTGTTAAGAGAATGCAGAAGAGCGGCGCAAAGGCGTATCTCGTAAACACGGGCTGGAACGGCACGGGCAAACGTATCTCCATTAAGGACACTCGCGGCATTATCGACGCTATCCTCAACGGCGATATCGCGAAAGCGCCCACCAAGAAGATACCTTACTTCAACTTTGAAGTACCGACCGAGCTTCCGGGCGTTGATCCCGCGATCCTCGACCCGAGAGATACCTACGCTGACGCTTCTCAGTGGGAAGAAAAGGCAAAGGATCTCGCAGCGAGATTTATCAAGAACTTTGCGAAATATGAGGGCAATGACGCCGGCAAGGCGCTTGTTCCCGCAGGTCCTCAGCTTTAATTATGCCTTTTAAGGTGGGTAAGTCGGAGATCGCCAAATATGCGATGATAATCATCGTGGGAATTGTGTTCTTCGTTATCGGAGCAATGATTCCCTGCGCATACGGCAATAGGCTGAGATGTACCGTACCCGTAACCGCGATGGTCGAAAAGAATCTGGAAGTCAAGAAGGTCCAAAACGGAAAAGTGCGTAACGAGCGCGATATAAAATACGCGCCGGTGTTTGAGTATGAATATGACGGCGAGAAATATTCCGTTATAAGTAAAGTAACCTCCAGACCGCCGGAATTTTCGGAATTTGAGCAGGTTACGATCTGGGTGAACCCGAACGATCCGGAGGAAATCTATTACAACCCGAGGGGTGCTTCTGCTGTAATGAGCATCGGGTTCAGGATTGCGGGAGGTTCTCTTGCGCTTGGCGGCGTGGCTATGCTGATCGTAAGTAAAACCAAAAAGAAGGAGCTTCTCTGACACGCTTTTGAAATTAAATTACAAGCATCTNNGCCGGCGGCGGGGAGATTGATTTTATCCGAACCGGCGATGCGCTGAATAGGTTTTTTATATTGAAACACACAAACATTTTTCAGTTTTTTCACATATAGAGGTTGAATTATTCCGAAAAATGTGATATAATTAAATATGTATATATTTCAAGATGGAATAGCAGGCTCTGTGG
>DILZ01000028.1:14560-18618 GCA_002425305.1 Ruminococcaceae bacterium UBA5579 | reverse complement strand
GGGGAGAACCGCATAAACAAAGACTTGTATTTTGTAAAAACGTCTTTTTCTATAATCTGAAATATGTATATATTTATGTTGGTTTCGGGATCGATGAAAGGATAAAATAATGACAAGATTTGAAAATAAGCTTTGCCCCGTTTGCAGAACGAGGTTTAACGAAAAAGCGGAGATAGTCTGCTGTCCTGTATGCGGAGTTCCGCACCACAGAGCCTGCTATTCCATCAACAACAGATGCGCGCTTGAGGAGCTGCACGCAAGCGGCTGGAGCTGGAAAGGAAAGCTGCCCGATGAGGAGCGGATCGAAAACGCGGCGACGGGCGAGGCGGTGTTTGAGAACACGGCGGCACGTTTCGAGGATAAGGACAGCGCCGAAGGTTCCCACGGGTATATGCCGTTTGAAGAGGAGCAGCGTATGTTTGAGGAGCAGCTTGGCGCCAATAACCCGTTCAGTGAGCTTTTCAGAGATTTTAAAAACAAGGAAATAGGCGAGGACGGCGTAAGTATGCACGAGCTTGTGGCATATTCCGCGACAAGTATTTACCATTACGGCAGAGCCTTTAATATGTTCCGCACACGCGTAAACGGAAAAAAACGCCGTATTTCTTTCAATTTTTGCAGCGGATTGCTGGCGCCCGTATTTCAGTTCTATCGCAGAATGAATTTTTTCGGAATTGCGGCGCTTATAGTTTTACTGATACCGTCGTTTGTGATAGCGCTTACTCCCGAACAGACGCTTCAGTCGAATATCGACTCGTTTGTTTATTTTATTCAGTTTTCGCGTGTTATCCTTATGTCTTTATTATGCTTGTTCGGAGATTATATTTACTACCGCCATTGTGTGAAAAGCATAATAAGATTTCGTAGCCGTTATGACGGTGATACGAAGTCGGACGATTACTATCTGTCGCTTTACGAATGCGGCAAGCCAACGTTTGCGGGCGGGCTTGTCGGAATATTGGCAGTTTCGTTTGGATTGGTGTGCTGCAAAATGATTTCGGGGATGATTTGAGGCGGTAATGGAACGACGTTTAAAACAATTTTACGAATCCTTCGGTGATAAGGGCGTTATGTTCATCTTGTACGTCCTTTCCGTTGTGATGAATGTGTTTCTTTCCATATTCGCCGAGCTGCCGTCTGTTTATCCGGACGAGATAAATTCTGCGGGCGTTGCCGCGTTTTATTCGGGAAGGGATTGGTCGGGGCTGCTGAGCGGAATAACCGGCGACAGCGGCTATGTGCAGGCGTTATTTTATATGCCGCTTTTTTTGGCGATAAAAAATCCGTATGCGCTTTATAAGGCAATGCTTATAGTAAACGCGCTTGTAATAAGCTTTGTCCCGCTTATTGTGTATCACCTTGCGGGGAAATTCGGCGTATTAAGAGTTCGGCGCAAGCTGCTTATCGCCATATGCTGCGGAATGTACACCGCATACATAACAAGTTCCAAATTTATATGGAACGAATCGTTTTCCTGTTTTTTTGTATGGCTGCTGACGCTGTGTATGTTCAGCGCGTGGGATAAGAACAATAAAGGCTCGCGTGTGGCGCACTCAATGTTAGTCGGGTTTTTATGCGCTGTCGCATTTGCCTCAAATAAAAGTCTTATATCGATAGTCTTTGCTTTAATATTGACGGTAGTCTTTGCGCGGGTAGTTTTGCGTGAGAAGATGCTAAATATTCCTGTTTTCGCAATAACGCTTTTCGCGTCTTTTGCGGCAGAACGCTTTCTGCGTATGACGATAGAGCAGAGGCTTTATGGCGACGTGATCGGAAGCGGACTCGGCGAGATCGCGAAAAACGATGAAGCGACCGGCAGGCTTTTCGGAGCTTTCTTTTCGCACGTTTACGCTTTTATGACTTCTTCTGTTGGAATGGGCGCGCTTGCGGCGGCTATATTTGTAGTGATACTGTTTTCGTATCTTACAGAGGGGGTCAAGGCTCGCGCTAAAACCCTTGAGGACGGCACAAAGATATACGAACCCGTCAAGCATAAATACAACGTGCGTCTTACCGTGTTCGCGTCGTTTCAGTTTTTGGCAGTGGGCAGTACCGCGATAGTATCAGCGTTTTTTACGATGAATCCCGAAGGATATCATCAGGAAACCGTGGTTTTTGGAAAATATACGGATACCATTGCACCGTTTGCGTTATTTCTTGTGCTGGTGTATATTTTTCTGTACGGTATCGATATTGTAAAGCTGTTTATCGGCGCGGTAATTTACGGCTATTCGTGCTTTTGCTTTGCCGTGACGGGATACCACATAACGCAGGTGCTTGGCAACTTTATGTACTCCTCGCTTTTCGGAATATTCCCGATGATACTCGGCGAAAATCTTTCCGAAAGCAAACCGGGTATGCAGTATGTCATTATGTCGTCGATAGTGTTTACGCTTTACGCGCTGATGATAGTGTTTGTTTCCTGTACGCGGCGAACAAGAACGACGCTTGTGACGGCGACCGTGTTTTGTGTTCTGTTGGCGGCATCGGTATATTCGGGTATTGTTTATTTTCCGCGTATGTGCAGCCGCAATTCCGAAGAGCTTACCGCCTGCAAGGAGGTCGCGGAAATGCTCTATAACAATTCTCAGTCGCCTCCCATAATCATTTATAAAGCAGAGCCGAAATTCGCGGGGACGCTGCAGTTTCTTGTTCCCGATACGCGTGTTAAAACACTGGAGGACGGCGAAACCGTGTCGGAATCTTGTCTTCTTGTTGCTCAAAGCGACGCCGGCGTTCCGTTTGACGGCGGTTCTTACGATATTGTCGGACGAGTTGAGGGCTACACCCTTTACGCTTACGGTGAAAGCGCGCGCGAATTTATCAATTACAGCTCCGCAAAAGATAAGAACAACGTCGAAAGCTCGTCGGCAAGCGGCGCGACATCAACGGTGAGCACCCCTTCGGAGGGTCTGAAGCCATCGGATTAAAAACATAAAGAAGGTTACGCTATGCCTGTTTTCAAAAAAGCAACCAAGCGGTTTACTCCCGCGCGAACTCTTGTGGTGGGTTTTTTGGTGATCATCACGGTAGGGACGCTGCTGCTGTGTCTGCCCGTTTCCTCAAAGTCACGCGAATTTACCTCGATATTCGACAGCCTGTTTATGGCGACCTCGGCAAGCTGCGTTACGGGGCTTACCGTGTTCGATACATATACGCATTGGTCGCTTTTCGGGCAGATAGTGATAGCGCTGCTTATCCAGATCGGCGGATTGGGCTTTGTTACCATTATAACGTTTTTCAACGCGGCAGCGGGAAAGAAGTTGGGTTACAGAACGCTAAAAAATGCGGGCGGAGATTTCTCCGAAAGCACATTTGAGAGCGGACGCGGGATATTTATAGGGATTATGAAATACTCGCTGCTGTTCGAGCTTTGCGGCGCGCTTATACTGGCGTTTCAATTCGTGCCGCAATTCGGCGGCTACGGCGTATGGATGAGCATATTTATGAGCATTTCGGCATTCTGCAACGCGGGTTTTGACGTTATGGGGATCATAAGCGAGGATACAAGCCTTATCACCGTTCGGAACAATCCCGTTATCCTGCTGACGCTGGCGTTTCTTATAATCATCGGCGGACTTGGTTTTATCGTCTGGGAGAACTTCCTGAATATAAAGGAACGCAAAAAGCTCAGTCTTCACACAAAGACCGTATTGTTGATGTCGGCGGTGCTGGTTATCGGCGGAACAATATTTTATATGATCTCGGAATACAAAAATCCCGCGACGATAAAGAATATGCCGTTCGATAAAAAGCTGCTGAACGCGTTTTTCACCTCGGTGTCAACAAGGTCGGGCGGCTTTGACAATCTTGGGATGAGCGGCACGACGGAGTTCTCGCAATTGGGAACGCTCCTGCTTATGTTCGTGGGTTCGGCGCCCGGTTCTACGGGCGGCGGTATCAAGGTAACTACGCTTATGGTGATGATTGTCACCGTGGTGAGCTACATTCGCAACAAAAACGACGTGGAGTTGTTTCACCACAAGCTGGATAAACACACGATCTATCGCACACTGGTCATCTCTGTGCTTTCGATAAAAACGCGTTCAGCAGCTTTT
>DILZ01000028.1:4293-14475 GCA_002425305.1 Ruminococcaceae bacterium UBA5579 | reverse complement strand
CGCTCTTGTGGGGACGGCGGGAAGGATAGTGCTGATATTCATTATGTTTATAGGGCGAATAGGTCCGGTATCGCTTATAATGTCGCTTATGATGAAGAGCGGAAACCGCAAGAACATCGTTGTTCCCGAAGGACAGATAATTATTGGGTGAGCGTATGGAAAAGATAGTTGATATAGAGGACGGGGTTCTCGGGGAATTATATGGACGCGACTGTATCTATATTGATACGGTCACGCTTGACGGGCGCGACGATCTGACGTTTTCGGGTGTTATAAACGGTTGTCTTGCTTCAAGGATATGCGCTGAAAAGTGGATACCATACACGCTTGTGTTTCATAGGGTGATAGCGCAGTTCTCCTGTGAGCTTGATACCTACGAAAGCCTCAACGGTACGGAATATTTCGATTACAGTGATTTTTCGGTTATACAAAACAGTGAGCGGCTTGAAAAATTTCCGATCAGAAAAGACTTTGACAGATCGATCTACAAGCACTTTCGGGTGTTTACCTATGACGTGGTGTTCGATATTTTCGCGGTGGACTTTGAACTAAAAGCGGATATGGAAAAAGCAAAAGACTTTTGAAAAGGACGTGACATAAATGGAAACGGAAGCGTTTCAGCTTGGAAAGATAAAGATGTACGTTTCGGAGGATCACCGATTCGGAACGGACGCGTTTCTGCTCGCGTATTATGCAGGAGTGCGCTCGACGAGCGTGGTGTGCGATCTGTGTACCGGCTGCGGGATCGTGCCGCTGATATTCTGCAAGAACGCAAAGCCCCGGCTTATCTACGCTATGGATATTCAAGAGGAGGCAATAGCGCTGCTGCAAAAAACGGTGGACGAAAACGCCTTGCAAAGCTCCGTGAAGCCGATACTTTGCGATCTGCGCGATATTTCTCAGGACGTTCTGGCGTATGAGAGCGTTGATATCGTCACCGCGAACCCGCCGTATATGGTGGGCGGTTCGGGATTTATGAAGGAGTCGGAAGCGCAGGCTATCGCGCGTCACGAGTTGATGTGTACGGTAGAAGACGTGTGCGCTGCTGCGGCAAAGCTGCTGAAATACGGCGGCTTTTTGAAGATGTGTCACCGCCCCGAGAGGCTGGCGGACGTTATCTGCGCTATGCGCGCGAACAAGATCGAACCGAAGTCGATAACGTTTGTGTTTAACTCCATAAACGACAAGCCGTGGCTGTTCCTGATAAGCGGAAAGAAGGGCGCAAATCCGGGAATGATCGTTGAAAAACCGATGATCCTACGCAACGATGACAAGTCCTACACCGAGGAGTATTCGAGGATATATGAGTGATATAACTTATGGCAAGCTGTCAATAGTCGGCACGCCGATAGGCAACCTCGGCGACCTCTCGCCGCGCGGAGCGGAAACGCTCCGAAATGCGGACTACATCGCCGCAGAGGATACGCGCGTGACAATGGGTCTTCTGTCGCGCTTCGACATAAAAAAGCCGCTCCTGTCGTACTACAAGCCAAAGGAGCAGGAGAAAAGCGAACATATCATTGAGCTTCTTCTTGAGGGAAACAACATAGCGATGGTCTCCGACGCGGGTATGCCGTGCATTTCCGACCCCGGCGCGGTGCTCGTCAAAAAGTGTTACGAACGCGGTATCCCCGTCGAGGTGATCCCCGGGTGCAGCGCGGCGGTCGCGGCGGTCGCGGTGAGCGGTCTGGAGGTCGAGCGGTGGGTGTTCGAGGGATTTCTCCCCGTGCCGAAAAAGGAGCGCGCCGAGCGGTTGGAGATCGTGAAAGCTCTTCCGCACGCGCTTGTGTTCTACGAAGCTCCGCATAAAATAAAGCAGACGCTTATTGATTTATGCGCGGCTCTCGGAGCGGAGCGCGAAGCGGTCCTTTGCCGTGAGCTTACCAAGCTCCACGAGGAAACGATACGCGGTACGCTGGAGGAGCTTGCGCATTACTATGATGACATAGAGCCGCGCGGCGAATATGTTATCGTGGTAAAGGGCGCTGAGAGCGAAGCCGCAGAGTTTACCGTCGAACAGGCGGCGCAGTTGGCGCGGCAGCTTGCCGACAGCGGAGAGAAGCTGTCCGATGCGTGCCGCGAGGCGGCTAAAACAACGGGTATATCAAAGCGTGACATCTACGCCGCGCTTACAAATAACGAAAACTGATATGGAGGAAAATTATGAAGATCAAAGAACAACTCAACAAGCAGACCGGTCCGGTGGCAAAGGTGGTCATTCCGATAATCACGGCGGTGATCGTGGTCGCGGCGGCGGTGGCGTACATCTGCCTTAAAATCGCCGATGAAATGAAGTACAACGAAAAGTGGAAGGATTATGACGAGTGCGGGATGCATTAATTCCTAATTCACAATAGGGGGTTAATATGACTTTAAAGGATTTCAGCGAGGAGAATGGCTGGATTTGTGTTGACTATGCGGCTACTTGGAAGTACGGCTTTGATTTTATGCTGGACGCGGCGCAGGTGCTGCTTGAGGATTTCGGAGACGATCTGCAAAGATTCGCGACAGCGGAGATCGCCGGCAGAACGTTCGTCAACATCATCGATAAGATAGGCGGAAAGGTTCGCGAATGTGCGGCTCTCCGCGACGAGTGCGGCGTTATCGCGGTCGCGGGGATAAGCCGCGTTATGGAGTGCCCCATGCAGATCACGCTCTACAATCAGACAAACGCGGTGGGGCTTGATGTTCCGCTTGCGCAGCTTCCCGAAAGTCACCCGGCGCGGAAAATTATCGACGAACGCAAGGACGGCTATGAGCGCACCTTCGATGTCTATATGAACAGCCTTGAGATCAAGGCTTATTGTGCCGGCGCCGAGCACCGCGTTTTGGATAACATCGCGCAAAAAGAGCGGGAGCGATTGGGAGAAGCGTAATGGAATACAACGTTGTCGCCGACAGCGGCGAAGTTCCCGCCGAGCATTGCCTGTGCTTTTGCAAGCCCGTGTTTATCAACGGCAAGTCATACACCACAGAAGGTAGGTTTTACACCGTGCAGATCGACGGACGGAATTATCTGCGGATTGAAGTCAACGATGACGGTTGGAATCCGTTCAACGACCGGGTGTTTTGGCACGGATTTTTCTGCCTTGGCACTGGCGATGAAATTATTACGGTGGACTTGAAAACTCTTGAATACAAACGGTATCCGGTCGTTATGTATTCCGGATATTTTTTGGAGCACGAAGAAATGCTTTTCGCGGCTTCGGCTGCGGGCGTGCTGGCGTTTGACAGGAATATGGACTTGCTTTGGCGAAACGAAAGCCTTGCTGTGGACGGCGTGACGTTCGGCGGCGTTTCGGGTAATGTTCTTGATATTTCCTGCGAGCTTGACCCGCCCGGCGGTTGGGTCGATAAGCGGCTGGATATCCGCACGGGTAAGGAGCTGTAATAGATAGGATGGAGCAAACTTGAAAACGATAACTCTCTCCGACGGGCGAACGCTCACCTACGAGCTTACGCGAAAGCGCGTTAAAAATATAAATTTCCGTCCGAAGCCGGACGGTGTCGTGTATGTTTCGGCAAACTCCCGCGCGACCGTCAAGGAGATCGAGCGTTTTCTGAATGAACGCGCCGATTTCTTTTTCGGCGCGTTCGAGAAGATACGAAATTACAAGGAAAAAAGCGAAATCAACACGACCTCGGTGAATTGGCTCGGCAGAGAGTATCCCGTGCGCGTTATCCCAAACGGGCGGGAGCTTGCCGTGCTTGATGAGAACGAGTGCCGCGTTTTCACAAGACTGGGCGATAATTCCGAACACGTCCTCGTGCTTATCCAAAGANNGTGCGTTTTCCGGCGCTTTGCCGCGAGCTTAACGATGAGGTTCGCGCGGAGTTGGCGCGGAACGGCTTAAAGCCCCCGCCCACTCGGATCACGATAAAGGATATGAAGTCGCGGTGGGGTAGCTGCTCTTATACACGCGGTCGCATTTCGATAAACGTTAGGCTCGCCGCTTATCCGCGTGATACGATAAAGGCGGTGTTCTGGCACGAGTACGCTCACTATTGGCATCACGATCACTCAAAGGGATTTTACGATTTCCTGAAAACGTATTATCCGGATTATTTCAAATGGCATAAGCTTTTGAAAGAATAACGCCGCACAGATCGATTGATGATTTGTGCGGCGTTGTTTTAATTCTGATAGTTGATATTTTCATTGTTTTGCGGCTCAAAGATTTTCAGCTCCGTGGAGCAGAGGTTTTCGCGGCGCATATCGACGGCGTTTATCTGATGATTGTTGTAATAATTATAGTAGTATATTCCCTTAGTGCAATTGCAGCAGCAGGTATATTGTGTTATCTGATAAGTGCCGTTATCCAGCTCACAGCAGCCGCTGGGATTTTCCACGCTGGTGAGAATGTGGAACACCTGCGACACACACTCCTCTTCGGTATCTCCGCACACGGAATTTGCCTTGACGAACGCCGCCCGCGCGAACCTTGATTCGCTTGACAGATCGCCGGGAAGTCCGATAGCGCCCATTCCTCGGCTGTACGGCTTGAACGGGATTTTCGGACAAAAGCGGTTTTCCGGCGGCTTTGCCGAAAGCCCCATATAATTGCTCAGCTGAGTTTGCTGTAGCGGGAATTCGGGATTGTTTGTAAGCACGCCGATAGGGTTGTCGTACACAAAGAACCCGTTCTTGGTGGACTCTACCACCACTGCGCCGCTCTTGTCGGAAATGATCCAATGGAGCTGCGATATCGGCAGCTTGTCGCTGAACGGTATGTTTACAAGGCACAGCTTTTCCAAAAGCTTCCGCGCCTCGGATAAATCTGCGCACTGTCCTAACACAAACGGAATGAATTCGTGCGGCGCTACGGCGAATTTTCCATCAACGGGCGCCCCGTATACCGCGTTGTCCACGAAGTTAAGCCCCGCCATAGCAAGACCCTTTTCGTTTGTTCCGTCATAGTAAAGCGGAAAGTTATCCTCAACGTGCGCCATTCCGATCATCGCGTAATGCTCGCGCATAGTTCCCGCGAGTTTAAAGCAAAAGCAATAATTTCGCGGCGTTATCACGACATTGTCCCCGAACCTTATCTCATAATCGAGATTGCGGCCAAAATAAAAATCATTTTTTTCAAAGCTTACAGCGGTGCACATACCGATCCTCCTAAATTAATTAAAATTACTTTTTTCCGAATGGCTGTTAATTATTTCTATTATAATAATACTATATTTCCCGCCAAATGTCAATATGCTGTTTATATATTAGTATTACGACACCGGGCGGAAAAATATGCAGATAAAATAAAAAAAACTGTGACAAAACCTGTTTTTTGATTGTCTTATATATGAAAGCGCTTTCAATAAGGAGATGAGAATATGACCGGCAGCGAGCTTGAAAGCTATATACGACTGTTTCACAAAACGGTGTATCGCCTTGCGTTAAGCTGCGTGAAAAACGAATCCGAAGCAGAGGATATATGCCAGACGGCGTTCTGTAAGCTGCTGGACTATCACGGCGAGTTTGCCGCGGCGGAAAACTGTAAGGCGTGGCTTTTTCGGGTGACGATAAATCTCTCAAAAAATCTACTTAGATCAACGCGGTTTTCGCGCACTACGGAGCTTGACGAAACTATCCCGGAAAAGCACGATTTTTCCGATGAGGAAACAGCTTTGTGGGAAACCGTATCGAAGCTGCCGCCCAAATACCGCGTCGCAATTCACTTGTACTACTATGAGGGGTACTCTGTAAAGGAAATAGCGGATATGACGGGCGATTCGGTTTCGACGGTGACAACAAGGCTGGCGCGGGCGCGGGATAAGCTGAAAAAACTGCTCTTAAGGGAGGGAATTTATGATGAAAAAGGAATACAACGCGATGTATGACAAGCTCGCTCCTCAAAAGAGCGATGACGAGCTGCTTCAAGCGGTTCTTTCGGAAAATGCGGAAGGTTCTGCGGCAAAACGCAATTTCAGATCAAAACCGCTTTTTGTTGCGGCTGTGACGATCATTGCTTCGTTGCTCTTGCTCCTTACGGTAAACGCGGCTACGCAAGGGGCTGTGGTCAAGTTCTTTATGGGCGGCGATGAGTTAGAGGGTGAGTACAGTGATTATGTGGACGGCGACGGTTTCCGACACGTTTCCTTTAGTGCCATTATGCCCATTGATGAGAAGAATTTTGCGGTGATCTTTGATGTTGACGCGCCGTATGAAGAAGCCGTCCGTGTTATTACCGATGAGACAGACCCGGAGTTTATGGATAAGATACGCCGATACAACGATGAATGCTTTGAATATTCCACACTTCCCGATCCGGAGAAGTTCGGACTTGTTTTTAAGGACAGCGAGCATTGCACATACAGTTTGAGCTTCGATACAAAGGATGGAGGTTCCTGTATTTCCGGCGGAGGTTTCGGAGGAAAATTTATGAACATAGGAGCTGCAACGAAACACCCTACGGAAGTTCGTATCACAGAAACCTACAACGATTGCACCTACGACCCGGAAAACAAAACCAAAACTTATTGGCATACTTTTTATTACTATGTAGGCAAAGAGTAACAAAATACCGGCGGCTCTCCGATTGGGAGAGCCGCCGATTATTGTTCCACGTTATATTTTTTTCGCAAGCTCCGCTGCCTGCTTGCAGCCGTCCGTTTTGTCTATATCTCCGATGTTCAGAACTCCCGGCATCAGCACCTCGCCGACCATTTTCCACTTCATAAGCGCAGTTGAACGCTCGATAGGCACGCGCACGCCGTCCATAACGGACATATCATCTTCCTCGCAGCAGGTGATCAGCGCGCACTCCTTGCCCGCCATTTCCTTGCCCGCAACGCAGAATGAATACAGCTTGTCAATAACGCCCTTGATCTGCGCGGGTATCGAGTACCAATAAACGGGCATAGTAAACACTACAACGTCCGCTTCAAGAATGCTCGGCGCAATGGTGTTGAAATCATCGTCAAACGAACAGGCTTTGTCCGATTTGAAGCACGTTTCGCAGGCGTGACAGCCCCCGACGTTTTTCAATGCCGCGTCAAAGCGGGTGACGCTATGCCCCTTTTTCTCCGCCGCCGCGATAAACGCGTCCGTCATCGCGAAGCTGTTGCCGTTTTTGCGCGGACTTCCCGTGATCACAACTATTCTTTTGCTCATAAGTATACCCCTTTCATATCGGCTTGACTTATTTAACTAACCGTGATGTAATTATAACACAAACTATATCTCAATGCAAGTACGCACTTTCGGGTGCGGTACTTGCATTAAGGTGATATACTTACCTAAAGGAGAGCGTCAAATGGAAAACAAGGAAAACTACGGTCAATGCATATCAAACTCAAATCTCGGCGAAACGGGCTTCAGCTATACGCTGTCGCTGATAAACGGCAAGTACAAGATGACGATACTGTACACGCTGATGTGCTTTGGGGTTGTTCGCTTCAACGAAATGAAAAAGTACATCGGAGATATATCCTACAAGACCCTAAGCTCCACTTTGAAGGAGCTGGAATCCGATAAGCTCGTAAACCGCAAGGAGTATCCGCAGGTGCCGCCCAAGGTGGAATACAGTCTTACCGAAAGAGGAAGATCGCTTATTCCGATTTTGGATATGATGTGCGATTGGGGCACTCAAAATCGGATATAACAACGTGANNGGCGGGAGCCTTCGCATATTTATACGCTTACAGTATCTTTTCCATTCCGATTTTCTGAACCTGTAAGCCGCATTTTTCATAAAACTTCATCGCGCTTTCGTTGCAAGCCCAGACATTCAGGGTGACGTTGTAGCACNNGCTTTCCTTCGCAAATCCGAGGACGTACTCGTAAAGCGATTTTCCGACGTGCAAGCCTCGCGATTTCTCGTCAACGCACAGATCGTCTATGTAGAGCGTGGTGTATTTCGGGGTGTTCCGATCCTCGTGGCGTTGGAACACGCAGAACGCGTAGCCCTGTACAATGCCGTTGTGCTCGCCGACAAAGATCGGACGCTCCGGGTCGGCGATTATCTCCGCAAGCTCCGCTTCGCCGTACTTTGTCGTTCCCGATTTGAACAGGTCGGGGCGACCCTTTGCGTGGACCTCGAGCACCTGCGAGAGCAACTCCAGAATGCGCGGTATATCGCGGTTTTCCGCCTTTCTTATGCTAAGCTCCATAACGAGCCTCCGTTCTATTGTTTTCTTATGCGGACGAAAATCAGCAACGCCCCACTGATAAAAAGACACGGCACCCCTATAAGCGCACACACGAAAAGAATTCGCCCGACTGTCGTGTAGGTGCCTGTAAAGGCAGTAATACAGATCGCGGGCACAACGACCGCCGCGACCGACGCCGCAAATAACCGCTTTCCGAGTTTTTCAATATTTATCGCGCGGATTTTTGACGTTAAGCTCCATTGCTTCCTCTTAGCAGAGATCGTCTTTTCTTTGTGTGAAAAAAATATCCACTGACTTTTGTTCTCGTTTTTCTTTGTTTTAGCGATGTCAAATCCGTCGGAGGTCGCCGCGGCAAAGTATATCACCGCGATAACTCCGACAGTGAGAAGAGGGTCAAGACCGGTGTAGGGCAAGGAACCACTGAGCAGAAAAACAAAAATTCGTAAAATAATATAAACGCCAAGCTCACAAATTCCCATTGCACTCGAAATGCGGAGCGCAATCATTCCAAACATAGCCTTAGCCTTTGCCGGCAGCAGTATTGTTACAAGTGCAAAAAACGCCGACAGATATATCCCGCAGTCCACCACAAGTAGGAAGAGGTTAATACCCGGATTTATTACAAAGTGTTTAAATATCCAACTCACATCTATGCTGTGAGTACGCCATCTTATCACCTTGAGCGTCACAAGCCCGAATAGACAAAGCGTTAAACCTACATTGATAAGTACGCGCTTTTTGGTTGACACCGCCTTCACTCCTTTATATCAAACTTATCTTCACCGATAGTGATACTTGTTCCCGTGAAGATCGGCGCGGCTTTTCCGCTTTCGATCTGCTTTTCCTCGCCGTTCGGGAGTGTGCAGCTCCAACTTTCCGCTCCGTGATTTTTCAGACCCCAAAGCGCGGGATTTTTCTTGTTGCGGACTACCTCCGCTTCAAGCTCCGCATTTTCGTTAAAGAGCTTCGCGCCGTCGAACAGTAAAATACTCGTTTTCGCGCCCACAAGAGAGAGCGGCCTTGAGTAGTGAGTGCCGCACGCGCAGATAAGCTTGCCTTCATCGTCCGTTTCCACGGCGGGCAGAAAGTTCTGTATGCCGCACGGACACGCGGTGATGTCGCCGCGCAGACGCTTCAGCAGGTCGAGCCACTGCTTCTCGATAAGCCGCTTTGACGGCTCGTTAAGACCCGTTGTGAATGAAAACTCAAACGCTTCCCGAATGTAATCGGGCATTATGCGCCAGAATTTGATGATGTTGTTGTGAACGCCGCGCACGGGGCGGTTGCTGTCGTTGTCGGGATCGTAAACGAATATCGGCTCAAAGCCGTAGTGCCGACGCTCCGCTTCTTCGGTAAGGCAGACGCTTTTCAGCACCTTGCCGCCCTCCAGCGGATCGCCGCGTAGCAGCAGCCGAAACAGCACCACCGCCANNTCACACCGCCAGCGAATAGCGGTCGGTGAACTTGTCGGGAGCTTTCTCGCCGCGCACTATTTCGGGAGCCATATATCCCGGCTTGCCCGCGATACCCAAATGTTCGCCGTAGGGCGCGATGTTATCGCAGTCGCAGATGAGCACGTCGCCGTCCGACGGTCGAATGAAGAAACCGCCGTCGTTCATATCCTGATAGCTCTTGCCCGAATTGTGAAGCTCGCGGAACGCTGCGGTTATCTTTATCGCGGAATTCACCACTGAGTACAGCCCCGACAGCTTCACGCGCGCGTTGAGGATATCCGAAAAAGGCTTGTACTCAACCGGTATCAAGTCCATCATAAACCCGAAGCCCTCGTCCGTTTCGGCGGTGAGCAGGCGCGGCATTAAAAACGCGCTGTGCGCGTTCTTGTCCTCGCACAGCGTGCGCAGATTGTCGCGGAATATTTCGGGGCGGCGCAGCTTGTTCTGAAAATACATTTTCAGCGCGTACTCCTTGCCCGCGAACTCCGCGCGGTAAACTATACCTTGACCGCCCTGTCCGAGAACCTCCAGAATCTCTGCCGAACCTCCCAGCTCCAACGGGAGCTTATCTCCGATCTTTAGCATAATACACCCCTTATAGTTGTTAGTAAATAGTTGT
>DILZ01000028.1:0-4188 GCA_002425305.1 Ruminococcaceae bacterium UBA5579 | reverse complement strand
ATGCCTTCGAAGCTCTCCTCTGCGGCGGTTTCGGCAGCGTTGCCGCACCACTCGCAGACGGTCTCGTTTTCGCCGTCCCAGCAAGTGGTCTTGCCGCACTCGCTGCACTGGAAAAATCCCTTTGAGCCGCAATATGGGCAGGACGGATATTCGGTCGTGATGTAGATATTTCCCGAAATTTCCGTGTCGCCGAACTTCTCGCGCCCTGCAGTGCGCTCGCTTACCTTGAATGCCCAGGTCGCGTACCAATCCTCGCGGTCAGCACCGTCCTCGCTTTTGCGAACCTCGGCGCGAATGCCGAAAAGCTCGTGATCCTGTTTGCATTTCGTTAAAATTACTGCTGCTTTCATTGCGTTTCCTCCGTTTATTAAATCTTTTTATTCAATTACCATTTCATAGTATTCCTCGCCGTCCTTTTCATATGGTTCGGCGTAAAAACTCTTTCCGATAAGCGTCCGCAGTTTTCGGATATCTTCGATATCGAACGAACCGAACTCCTGATAGCAAACGGCCTCGCTTGCGTTGTTCAAGTCCTCGTAAAAATCCGTGACGAACACATTGAATTCGTCCAGAAGCCCCTCTATCGGCACCTGCGGAAGATATTGCGGAGAACCGTCCTCCTCACCGTAGCGGTCGTTCTCCATTTCAAACGTAAGCGATGTTACATAAATGTCGTCTTTATGTATGCCGTAGGGGTCTGACGTTTTATAAATTCCCTCTTCGATCTCCGTAAAGCCGCCGCCGGAATATTTTTCCGCCTTGTAGCTTTGAAAATTTTTCATAAGCTCTCCTCTCGTTTTTAATTTACGAATTGCGTGATATAAATCCCACCAATGCAGCCTTGCTTTAGCCCATTGCCTCTCTGGTCTTCACGTAGAATTCGGCGACCTTTGTATACCCCACCTCATCAACGATGTATTGATCGAAGCCGAATTCTATGATCCTCTCCTCATCGAGCTTTTCTTCCAACATACTTTGGTAGTCGTAGTCGTCATTCCAATCCGCCGGTATGTTTCTCAAGATTTCCGCGCACTCGGCGTAAAGCTCGGGCGGCGGGAAATACAGATAAAACCCGAGCTGGAGATCAATATCCCTCTGCTGAAACTCCGCAAGCCACTCCTCGATGACCTTTTGCAGAGCGTTCCATTCATCCTTATATGAAACGCTGTGTGACGAGCTGTCAACCACGATCTCGAAATAGAAACATACGATAGATGCTTCGTTATCTGTGTAATTTCGCCAGTTGAACGTTCCCCCTTTAATTTTTCCCGCCATATCGTCATTACTTTCCCAAACAATATCGCCGTTTTCAGTGAAGAATAAGGGGGAGCAGCGTGCAGTAAACCCGTTCCAAATCCCGTTTATCTTATCGGAGAACTCCTCGGTGATCTGTCGTCGAGCCAGCTCGTACGGATAATCATCGGTATTCTCCGTGCTGTTGAGGTCGAGAACGATCTGTGCATTGAAGGTGAGTGACGGGTCGCAGGCGGGCGCGCAGACTGCGTTCATCACTACCGGNNCCGGCGGGTCAATAGCCATACCGTGGGTTTCAAGCTTCAGACACACGAACTCCTCGCCGTATTTCTCCCCGAGTTCCCGCTCGAATCGTGCCTTATTGGGGCCGGTCCTGCCCTTTTGTAAGCCTTTTGTCACGATAAAAAACACAGCCGCCGCGATAAGCACGGTAACGCATATCGCGATGATTATCGGTGCTTTGTCTTTCTTTTTTGCGTTGTTTATAACAAGCACCTCACTTCAGCTTCTTGAGTATCTTCCCCGCGTCCTCATGCCCGTTGTCCGCCGCCAGCTTGAACCACCGCTTCGCCTCTGCGGTATCTTTGGGAACGTACACTCCCTTTAAATACATCACGCCGAGGTTATATTGCGCGATGTTGAGATTTTGCTCCGCCGCCAGCTTAAACCAGCGGAACGCCTCCGCCGTATCCTTTCCCGTACCGTGACCCGTGTACAGACACTTTCCGTAAGAGCATTGCGACCGAGCGTGACCCAGCTCCGCGGCGCGCTTGTAGAACATCGCCGCGGCCTCCGCGTCCTTTTCCGCGAGACACCGCCGCGCGCTCTGATACAGCTCCTCGCCCTCGTCCGCCGTGGTTCTGGGAGTTTCGTCGGGGTCGGGGAGAGTGGGGGCTTGCTTGGGTCTATCAGCCGGCTGTTCCGTTGCCCGCTCGTCAAGAGTGCCGCCCGCCTTGCGCCATTTCCGCGCAAGCTCCGGGTTCTTCTCGGTATGAACGCCGTTTTCGTAGCACATCGCCACCATATTAGCCGCGTCCGCGCAGCCCTTTTTCGCCGCGTTCAGAAAGCACTCAAACGCCTTGTCTTCGTTCACCTCGCACGCCGTTCCCTCCGCATAGAAATAGCCCACCATATACTCCGCCTGAGCCACTCCGTTTTCCATAGCGCGGACGAACCACTCGCGCGACTGGTTCATATCCTGTGTGCCGCCGCGACCCTCGAGTCTGTAAACGCCGACGTAGTACTGAGCTTCGCCGTGATCCTGCATAGCCGCGCTCTCAAACCAGTAAAGCGCCTTTTCGTACTCGTGTGCCCTGTCGAAATGCCTTCCGAGCGAGTACTGCTCGGAAGCGTCGGTGACGTTCTTGCGACTCTCCGTTTCGGAAGCCGGCATTTTCTCGGATTTCTTGAACGATATCTCGCACCTGACCGCGCACCCGACCGCCTCGACCGCTTCCGCCGCTACCTTGCCCTTCAGACCTATCTCATCGCGGAGCGACTTTATGCACCTCGCCGCTACGGCGCATTTCACCTCGAACGGCTTTTCGCGCACCGCAGTCAGTTTCTGTGCCGTGCCGTCGTAAAGCGCGACGTATGCGAGCCTCCGCGCCGTGTTCTCTTTCGGGAAAAAGTCCGCTATAAGCGCGTCCGTACGGCGGCGGTCAAGCAGCGTTTCCGCGCCGAACCTCTCCGCAATGTAGCAGAGTATTCCCTTGATATCGCGCACGGGCTCGCCGTTCTTGTTGTGAACGGTCTTGCAGAACCCGCAAAACTCCTGCTTAGTATGGTCAAATTCGCGCCCGCACCTGCCGCATTTCAATGTTCTCACCCCTAATATATCATTCATAATATATTGTACCACATTTTGCCTGAAAAGTCAATATGTTGCGGAGAATTAAACTATGTACTTAGAGCCTGTTCAAAATCTCGCCGCACGCCTCTCGCTTGCTGATTTTCCGTCAAACTTAGGCAATTTTTCTTGAAATACATACAGTATCCCTGCGAAAAATTGCCGTCGTCTGGCGAAAAATCCGCTGCGCGACCCGCGCACGCCGAGATTCTGAACAGGCTCTAAGAATAATCTTACATTTCTCTTACATTTTCGCAAATCCGTTGACCCGAACGCGTAAAAGTGATATTATATAATTGGGGGTGCGGTAATGAAACGTATTTTTGAAATTCTCGGAAATTACGGTATATTTGACGCTGCGCCGCTTGCTTTGGCGGCGACCGTGATATACGCGGTGATACGCGCCGTCTATCTCAGGGCGGCGAAGCGTCCGTGCGCGGGCGTTTGCGCGGAAACGGCGCGGGGTCTGTTGGTGTGGTATATGGTTTCTCTTGTCGTGGTGGTGTGGCTGCNNACGATCTGCCGAAGCTGGTTTTCGGGGACATTTCGCCGGCGGAGTTTTCGGA
Source organism: Ruminococcaceae bacterium UBA5579 (assembly GCA_002425305.1). GTDB lineage: Bacteria > Bacillota > Clostridia > Oscillospirales > Ruminococcaceae > CAG-115. The sequence goes on along the minus strand of DILZ01000028.1, from coordinate 519 downwards.
ACGCACATTCTTCCGCGGCGAATACACAAGCAACGACCGGTTTTGGAAGCTGCTCTGCGGGCGATTTTACGTTCTTCACGATTTTGAGCTTCTGGCGAACATAGCACTGTTTGTTCCTTACGGTATACTGCTGCCGACAGCGTTTCGCGGATTGAGATGGTGGGCGGCGGATCTTATCGCGCTTGGCACTACGGTTTGCGTTGAGGTCGTTCAGCCGTTTTTCGGACGCTCGTGCGATCTTGACGACATCATTGCGAACACACTCGGCGCTGTTTTGGGCTGCGCGGCGGCAATGCTCGTTATCGCCATAGTTAGCAAGGCGCGTTTGGCAGCACACGGGGACATAGAAAATCGCGGCAAGCCTCATCGCTGACGGTGCTGCGTGGAATTTGTGCAACATCTCTAAAAAAATCCGAAAAACTTTGTGAAAAACAACGCCCTTGTATCTTTTCTTAAATATTGTTATAATAAATATAAGATACTTTTTCAGACTGTGTATAAACTTGCGGTTCTCCCCCG
>DILZ01000013.1:3164-32961 GCA_002425305.1 Ruminococcaceae bacterium UBA5579 | reverse complement strand
GCAGTGTTGGCGGCTACGCCGGCCACGGTTAAGCTGTTCAGCCCGCTTAGTGTTACGGCGAACGCGGAGGACACTTTAACGGAGGGCGACTATAGCTATACCACGAATGAGGACGGGGAGACCGTTACCATAACCAAGTATACCGGAACGGATGCCGAGGTTGATATTCCGGGGACTTTGGGTGGGAAGAATGTTACAAGTATTGGTGGGCAAGCTTTCTTCAATTACAAATCGCTTATAAGTGTTACAATACCCGACAGTGTAACTACAATAGACATTCAGGCTTTTTCCTACTGCGAATCACTTACAAGCTTGACAATCCCCGACAGTGTAACAGAAATAGGTTGTAGTGCTTTTGACGGCTGCACATCGCTTACAAACATTACAATTCCAGACAGTGTAACAGAAATAGGGGACTATGCTTTTAGAGGATGTATCTCGCTTGAGAAAATTATTGTTAAAGAAAACAATAATAATTATTCTTCGGTTGATGGATTGTTATTTAACAAGGACATGACAGAACTTGTTTGTTATCCTGCTGGAAAGAAAGATACAATATATACAATCCCTACAGGCGTAACAAGAATAGACTCGTATGCTTTCTTTCTATGTAAATTGCTTACAAATGTAACGATATCAAACACTGTGACGAAAATAGACTATAATGCTTTTGAACAATGTACCTCGCTAACAGATGTTATAATACCCAACGGTGTGACAACAATAGATAACCAAGCTTTCTACGCCTGCACATCGCTTACAAGTATTACAATACCCGACAGCGTGACGACAATAAGTTATGGTACTTTCGCAGACTGCAAATTGTTGGAAGGAATCACGGTTGGGGAGAACAATACGAATTACTTATCAGTTGATGGTGTACTGTTTAATAGCGAAAAATCGGAATTAGTTTGTTATCCTGCTGGAAAGAAGAACAAATTGTATACCATACCAGACAGTGTGAAGACTATAGGTTATGATGCTTTCTTCAGCTGCGACTCGCTTACAAGTGTAACAATTCCCAAAAATGTAACGACAATATATAATAATGCTTTTTCCTATTGCGAATCTCTTACAACTGTTAATTACGGCGGCACAAAAGCAGATTGGGAAGCAATAGAAATCGATGAACCCAACGAGTGTTTGACAAACGCCGAAATCATATGCACCGACGGAATTATCAACGAACGCGAACTTAATCCCGGAGATGTCTTTGTCGACGGGGATTTGGAGTACAGGGTGTTAGAGGACGGCACGCTTGAAGTAACGGGTTTCGCAAGCGATGATTTGAGAGAAACTGTAACGGAATTGATAATTCCGGAAGAGGTTAAAGGGATGAGGGTTAAAAGTATCGGTTATAGTGCTTTTAATTGTAGCGTAATTACAAATGTTATAATCCCTGATGGTGTGACAAACATAGAAAAAGCCGCTTTTACCGAATGCCACAACCTTACAAGTGCTACAATACCCGATAGTGTAACGATAATAGGAGACAACGCTTTCGGGGGTTGTCCAAGGCTTACAAATGTAAAAATTCCCGAAGGTATAACGGAAATAGGCGACTCTACCTTTCTAAATTGCGCATTTGCAAGTATTGAAATACCTAACAGCGTGACAACAATTAACAAATGGGCTTTTGATCACTGCAATTCACTTACAAGTGTAACAATACCTAAAAGTGTGACAACGATAGTGGATAGTGCTTTTAATCGTTGCTACTCGATTGAAAAGGTATATTATAATGGCATAAAAGCAGAGTGGGAAGCGATAGAAATCGGTGAGTATGAAAACGAGTGCCTAACAAACGCCGAAATAATATGCGCCGACGGCATTATCAACGAACGTGACCCCGAAACCAGCGAACCCGACACAAGCGAGCCCACAACAAGTGACACAAACGAACCTACGTCAAGCGAAACAAGCGAGCCTACGTCAAGCGAGACAAGCGAACCCACATCAAGCGACACGAGCGAACCCACATCAAGCGACACAAGCGAGCCTACATCAAGCAACACGAGCGAACCCACGACAAGCACCCCCACAGACCCCGACCTCTTTATAAAGGAAAATGAAGTTTCCACAGAAATCGAAGTGCCGACCGAAGCAGAAAAAATTCCCGAATCCGACAGGATTACAAGCATTACCATAAATCCCGCCTTTAATATGAAGAACAAACACGACAACAATGTGGAATTAGACCTCTCCAGGATTACTATAAAGGCAGAAGCGATTTATGACAAGGAAGGATTAAAGAGAGCTGAGGAAGCTCTCGGGGAAACAATAAAAGGCAACAAGCACTATAATCTGCTCGATCTGACCCTTTTGTACAACGGCGAGGATTTCTCTAATGGTTATGAGGGATTGGTTAAGGTAATAATTCCTCTGCCCAAGGGACACAGAGATAAAAACTTCTCTTGCTTCCGTTTGACAGAGGTTGACGGAAAAATGGTCAAGGAATTGATTCCCGGCGAACAAACAGAGGACAGCTACATAATCTATCTTGAGCATTTCAGCCTGTATGCTCTGGTTGCCGATGCCAATCCGGACGACGGTGAAAAACAGCCCGAAGAATCTAAAGCCCCTGCGGAGTCCGCTTCTGTAATTCCCGGCGACACCGACAAGAACTCCGGCAACAATTCCGGAAACGATCAAGCCAACACGGGTATTGCTCTCGCGGCTGCTCCCGTAGTTATCGCGTGTGCAGCGGTGATAGCCGCAAGCAAGAAGAGAAAATAATGCACAGGTCTGTTCATACACAAAAGAAGAATCCCCCGAGAGTTCGGGGGATTTTTGCAGCCTCATTTTTCGGAATAATTTTCAAAACCGGATTGCGCCGCAAATATTATCAACAATCAGTCTTAAAATCCCGACGCTTGTCATATTTGTACGGCTTGCCTCATAGTAATAGAGCAGAAAACAGTCTTATTACGGAGGTAAACGATATGAGAGCAGTAACTTATACAAAAAAGCAGATCAAGCGGTTCGCCTGGATAGCGGGATTGGTGATAGCAGCAGCGGCGGTAGCGATAACGCTGGTGGTGACTTCCGTCGGAACGCGGGCGGCAAAACGCCTTGTGCCGATCTATTCGGTCGATTGCAAAGAGAAGAAGATCGCCGTAACGTTTGACGTGGCGTGGGAGAACTCCAACACCGACGAACTTATCTCGATCCTCAAGGACTACGACGCAAAAGCAACGTTCTTTGTAACGGGAGATTTTTGCCGAAGATACCGTGAGGACGTAAAGAAGTTCTATGACGCGGGACACGAGATTGAAAACCACTCCGACAAGCACCCGAAACTTACAGGCGCAAACGTCAACGACATCATTGCAGACACCCGCGCGTGCTCGAATGAGATCAAGATGACAACAGGCGAGGAGCCGACACTTTACCGCGCTCCGTCTGGAGAATATGATGACAATCTCATCACAACGGTGACGGGTATGGGTATGCAGGTAGTTCAGTGGGACGTTGAAGCGGTAGATACAGATGGGAAACAATGATAGAAAAACAAAACGCGCCGTTTTGCGGCGCGTCTTTTAACTGATTTGTCACTTGTTTTCGGCGAAGAATATGCAAGGTTTTTGTGTTTTCGTACGCGGCACGGCACTCCTGCCGCGTCACGATCTATACTTGTGTTTACCGCGTTTAACGCAGTTTATTCGTGAGCAAATAGAGTGAGGATTTTTATCGCGTAAAAGCCGTCGAAGTCAGAATTTCCATACGATCTCGATCTTTCCTTCCCAAATAAGAATCTTGAAAATAAACTGTCGTGCTATCTCGCGTTGGGTGTCTATCGGCATTTCGGGAAACTTGTCCAATAGAGCGATAACCTCTGAATATGCCCGCCTTTGCTTTGTGCCGCCTTGATTTTTAAGCTCCGACCGCATCTCGCCACGCTCGGCAATCAGTTCTTCAAGCTTTTTTTCAAGAACCTCTCCAATCGTTTCGGTGGTCCGGGCAATTTTGTCTACCAGATTGTCGATCTGCGTATCAAGCGTTTCCAAGCGCATTTTCAGCCTGTTAGCTTTCGGTGAGAGCGCGGAACTTTTTTCGCTTACGGCGAGATCGCGGATATCGTCAAACTTTATTTTCAGCTGTGAATACACTGCCTCTTCTACATCGGAAATAAGCGTCGCACCGTCTATGCCCACGCAGCTTCCGTAATTCGCGCGCCCCGAGCAGGCAAAATGCTTTCCGCCCTGAACGCGCATTGCATAGCCGCACTTTCCGCATTTTATCATTCCCGTGAGCCACGAATGTGAGCCGCTTTTTCCTTTTTTTATCTGTGAATTTCCGTCCAGCTTGCGCTGAACAGAAAGCCATATTTCGGGGGAGATCACACCGTCGTGCAGACCCAGCGACAAAACGTGATCGCGGACGTCGGTGTATTTTCGTTCGTTTGCCTCGCGCTTGCCGTAAAGAAAACAGCCGCGCTGCCCCGTGAAACTTTCTACGGGGTCGGATATCCTCGCGCCCTTTTCCTTAAAATATCTGTACACCTCAACGTCGGCGGCAACATAGGTCGGCGAACGCAGCAAGCGGCTTATCTTGCTGCTGTCCCAGAGCGTTCCGGCAGGAGATGGTATCCCGCGCTCGTTCAGCTCCTTGACTATTTGCCCGAGAGAACATTCGCTTTGCCGATACGCGTTGAATATGTATTCCACCGTGGCGGTGTCCTTGTTTGGGATAAGCACCGAAGTCTTTATCCCGTCCTGCTTTGTCGGTCTTTTGTCAAAGCCGTACACGGGAACGCCTCCGAGGTACAGCCCCTTTTCGCCGCGCGCATAGTAGTTATCCTTTACGCGGAGCAAAATATTTTCGCGCTCCAGCTCCGCAAAAACCATAATTATTCCCAGCATAGCCCGTCCGATCGGAGTGGAGGTGTCAAAGGTTTCCACGGTGGACGCAAATTCCACGCCGTATTGCCTGAACACCTCCATTAGGTTGGAAAAGTCGTTCAGCGAACGGCTGATACGGTCGAGCTTGTACACTATCAGCTTGTCGATCCGACCGCTTTTTATGTCGCTTAACATTCGCTGAAACTCGGGGCGGTCGAGGTTTTTTCCGCTCCACCCCTTGTCGGAATAGACCCGAAAATCATTGGCGCAGTAGCGTCTGCACATTTCGATCTGCGTGTCTATTGAGATACTGTCCTTTTTATCGATGCTTTGCCGCGCGTATATAGCCGTCATATTTTCACTTCCTTTGCCGTCGTTTATGCGTATTTCCTCTCGCTGTCACCGCCCGAATATTTTAAAAGCTCCTCATAGACCGTTTGTGCGGCGGCTTGCTTTTCCTTTTCGGCGTCCTTGGCGACCACCGTGTGTACTATCTCGTATGTCATAATATGTCCTCGATCCCGACCGGTAATAAGCCGTGTTTTTTATTATTGTATTGAAACGGGACAAGGATTATGCCAAGCATAATTCGACGGCAAAGGTATCCGACCGCAGTCTGCCGTATTGATCGTTTTCTCAACTCTGATCGTTCCGATTTTAAGATAGTTAAAGTTAACACGGTTTAAATATATGTCGTTATTGATCCTATCTGCAGTTGCGTGCAGATAATAATAATTTAATATTTATTCGGGGGTGATAATCATCCTAAGTTTAGAAAATCAAGGAGGAAAGAAATGATTAAAACAATAACATTGAAAGGCAAAGAACAAATGGTGCAGGGGCTTGGCGGATTTAACACCATAGTACACAATCTGGGGAGCAAGTCCATATACGCGTCCAGACTTCCCAATATTACTGCCGAGGCAGATGACGTTGCGGAAATTCCTGCGGGCGCGGCAAAGCTCATCAGCACCACCAACGGCACGGTGTATGTTCTGGGTACGGGAAAAGCGGAGCTTACGGGACAGGATCACGACGGGGTAAATTTTAAGCAGCCGTCATCGCCTGGCGGTGACGGCACACCAACAGACGCGCTTATAGATTATGTCGACATCAAAGACGCGGATGGGCTTGACACGGCAAAGGCGTATACGGATACTGCACTGGAACCGATAATCGTTGAGATCGGCGTTTTGCAGACCTCAAAAGCCGATAAGACAACAGCCGACAAAGTCAATGACGGACTGATGTCCAAAGAGGATAAGAGAAAGCTTGACGACATTGAGGGCGGCGCACAGATGAATACTATTACCGGCGTGAAAGGCAGTGCCGAGAGCGACTATCGAACAGGCAATATTAATCTTACGGCGGCAAACGTTGGCGCGGCTGAGCAGTCTCATCAGCACAGCACAGCAGATATTACATCGGGAGTTCTACCGATAATTCGCGGCGGCACAGGAAACGGAAAGGGTTATATTAGAACGGGAGCCGTGAACGGATCAACTATCGGAGAATATGCCACGGCAGAAGGATATAATACATTTGCGTCGGGGAACAGTGCTCATACTGACGGTAGATATTGTTCTGCCGTTGGTAATCGTTCTCACGCACAAGGCTATGCTACGTTGGCTAAAACCAACAACTCGATGGCATGTGGGTTCTGCACCGCTACGTGGAATTCGAATCAACTAGTCGTCGGAGCGTTCAATAATATAATTGCTGATGTGTCGCCATTCGTCATTGGATGGGGGAGACAAAACCGACCATCTATTCCGGACGATTTTAATCCGTCGCACAGTGAAGCCTACAATACCTATATGCGAGAGGGGGCCGTCCTGAAAAACATATTCCGAGTGAATCATTCGGGTGCGGTATACGGCATAGGAGCGTTCAACACAAGCGGGGCGGATTATGCCGAATATATCAAACCGTGGTGGGACGATAACTCTGAAAACGAGGACAGACGCGGCTATTTTGTGACCATCAAGAACGGCAAACTTCACAAAGCAGAGCCGGAAGATTACATTGTAGGCATAACATCGGGCAATCCGAGTATTATCGGGAACGGCGACGAGGATTGGCTGGGACGCTGGCAGCGTGATGAATTCAACGAGCTTGTTTACAAGGACGTTGAGGTTGACGACTACGAGGAGCAAGAGGACGAAAACGGAAATATCGTTTCGGTGAAAGTAGGCTCTCATTTTGAGAAACATACCGTTGAAGTCCCCGAATATGATCCAACGCAAAAGTATATCGAGCGCAAAGACCGCCCGGAATGGAGCTGCGTGGGAATGATAGGGGTACTTCCGCTGCGCGATGATGGAACGTGCGTTGCGGGCGGCTTCGCAAAGTGCGGCTCGGGCGGTANNAGTATCGCTACCGCCGCCGCCGAGTGGGATTGTCATAAGACGTTTTTTGTTGTTGAGCGCGTTAACGATCACATAGTCAGTGTGGAAATGAGATAAAAAAACAGCATCGCGCATTGAACCGCACCAATTTGTGCATACAGTACAAATTGGTGCGGTTCACATATCGGCAAGGGGATTTCTTATACTTATTTTTAAAAAGTGAATTTGCCTTTCTTTGCGGTGATATGCCGATACAGAACCTTTGCTCGAAGCACAGGGAATGTGTACCCTCGTCCTGCTCGGTCAATTTCACGAATAATATTGTTCAGGCTCTCTGTCTGGACGTTTGTATAGTGGTTGTCAAAGTAATTGAATATCTCCGTATGCCAATTCGCAACGGTGCTGATAAAGCCGTCAAATGCGTGACAGTCCTCGTTCTCGTTCGCCTGTACCCAATCAGCGTAGAGCTTTTCGGCTTCTTCTCTCGTTTCGGCAAACTGATAGATGTTGCGGAAGGCTTCTTTGAGATAATATGGCGTTTTGAATTGCGGATATGCTTCAAGAAGTGCGTCAAGCTGTTTGAACTGTCTGGGAGTCAGATTCTCACCGCCCGTCAGGAACAGAAACCGCATATTTTTCAGAGAAACACATCTTTCCTTTTCCATATTCTTTCGTAGTGTGCGGCGTATTTCCTCTAATGCCTTGTTCAGTTCCTTGATAATGTGAAACTTGTCGATTACTACAGGCACATCTGCCAGAACATCAGCAACAGCGTCCTTGTACGGCTGCCACATATCCATTGTCACACACTTGATTTGATGATTTTCAGATAGCGATTCAAGGAATTTCTTACCGTGACTTTGTTTCTGTTCTCGGTCATTTCGATGACCTTCTGCCCCAAAACATCAACGAAAACACCGCAATACTGACTGCGCAGATGTACTTCGTCAATGCCTAATACTTGCGGAGAATACAGTGTGTACGATTCTGAAAGCTCGTCCACATAGTCCTCGAACAATCTCTTGACCGAAGGCTGCGAAATACCGTATTCATCTGCTATATCCTTGAAGGTCCTGTCAAAGCATTCAAGCTGTATTTTTGTGATAAGCCGTTTTGTAAGCCTTCCGGACTTATCAACGCAGTTCAGTTCTTCTCCGAAAGTGTTGCCACAATCCTTGCATTGGTATCTATGTCCGTGAATCACGATACCGACTCGATGCTCATATTCGTTCAGGTCACGCACCATTCTGTCGTGCTTCTTGTGCTTGACGATATGAACAGAGCCACATTCAAGGCATTCAGAAGGAGACACCTTAACCTCTGCCTGATATGTATAGTCATTGCTCTCGTCAATCATTCTCTCGGTTATTTCAAGTTCGGACAGACCAATATCGTACATACGCAACCACCTTTTCTGTTACTGAAACCACATAAATTGATATAGTTCTATTAAAACATACTTTGAGCGATTTGTCCACCCTTTTTTTAAAGAAAAAACACCTAAAATTCTATTATAAAAAACGAAGACGATTGACGGGAAATTGTCAGCCACCTAAAAAGTTATATCCCCATATTTAATTGGAACATCAAAAAAATGTGTTGACAAATCCGATGTTTTGTGATATAATATATTTGTTAAAAGTTAGATTGACCTTTGCAAACACACAAGGGCAGATTTCGTAAAGGGAATAAATTCGCGAAAAACCTCTTGCAACGATAAAGTTTACGAGATGTACGGAACAGATACTCCGCGACAGCGTGAAAGCAGTGCCGAAATACGGCTCGGTCGGGCGTATTTGCAAAAGGAGAAATAAAAATATGAGTCTGCGCCGTTAATTCGGTGCGGGAGCAATATCATATCGCGCAGTTGGGTGTTACGGAGGAAAATTTACTTCGCTGCGGTTATGCCGGGTGTATCTATCAGAAAAATACACACCTATTGTCAATTTGACTATGACCCACGGGATTTGTCTTGCTTTAATTGAAAATTATCGGTGTGCCGATTAAACATTTTCAAAATGGTGAAAACAAGCTCAAAACAAGCGGCTTGCTTATGTGGAACAGCATTCAAATTACGGAAACATTTAATCGGATCATTGATATAAATGTATATGTTAGTTTAAAATGACCTTCTCCGGCTGAGTTTCAACATCTGAAAAACACAGCGTTGTTCCGCAGGAAGTCTTGACCGATTTTGAATCGGAGGAGTTTTTCCCGAATCTGGGGGTGCAATATATGAAACGTATCTGCTGCTTTCTGGAGTGCTGGGAATCCGGCGGGATAGAGTCATTTTTATATAATGTTCTGACGCGGATAGAGCTTACGCATTTACAGGTGGATATAGTCGTTTCCCGTCTGGGCGGGAGCGTTTTTACAAAACCACTGCGAGAGCTCGGCGTCGGTTTTTTTGAGTTGTCCGGCAGTCAGCGTAAGGTAACGGAAAACCGCCGAAGATTTCGTGTGCTGATGCGAGAGCGTCAGTGGGACGTGCTTCATCTGAACGCGTTTCAAGGGCTGTCGCTGTATTATCTGCGCCTTGCCGAAGAAGCGGGCGTTCCCGTGCGTATCGCGCACAGTCATAACACGGCGCTGCGGAAAAGTCTGACGCGTCCGATAAAGCAAGGTATCCACGCTTTGGCGAAGGAACGATATACCCGGTATGCCACAGAGCTGTGGGCTTGTTCGCAGGACGCGGCGGAGTTTTTGTTTTCCGCAAAGGAGCTGAAACAAAACGGTTTTAGGTTTATCCCAAACGGGATAGATACCGAACGGTTTCGATTTGACCCGTCGGCTCGTGAAACGGTGCGATCGGAACTGGGGCTCGCGGATAAGTTTGTGATCGGCAATGCCGGGCGGCTTTGTTATCAGAAAAACCAGGAGTTCCTGCTCGATGTTCTTGTCGAGGTGTTGAAGCGAGAGCCGGACGGTCGTCTCCTGCTGATAGGCGAAGGAGCGGACAAGTCCATGCTTGTTCGGAAAGCCGAGCGTCTCCGCATTTCGGATAAGGTGCTGCTTTGCGGCGTTTCCAATCATATGGAGCGGTTGCTGTGGGCTATGGATGCGTTTGCTTTTCCCAGCCGCTTTGAGGGATTGGGGATAGTTGCGATAGAGGCGCAGGCAGCCGGTTTGCAGGTCGTGTGCTCGGAGAATATACCGGCCGAAGCGGAGGTGACCGGGCATTTTCAGCGGCTGCCCTTGTCCACCGGAGCAGAGCGTTGGGCGGAGCACCTTTTGGAAATGCCTGCCCGACAGATCGACGGCGCGGACGCGGTAAAGGAGCACGGATTTGATATCGCGGAAGTGGCAAAGCGTATCGAAGAGTGTTATATGAGTGCTGAAACCCGATAAAAACAGAGCGGTATACACCGCTTCCGGCGCGAACGTATTCCGTATCATGGAGGATAAAAAATGAAGCAAGCGCAAACTCCCTTGCTCAGTGTGATCATACCGGTATATAATGCCCAAAAATATATTGATAAATGCATCGGCTCGGTATTGGAAGAAAACGTACAGCCGATAGAGATTATTTGTGTGGACGACGGCTCAACAGACGAAAGCGCGGCGCTGTTTCTGCCGCACAGGCACGNNGCCTCGGGTCAGAGTTTTGCGGCAGGAGCACAGCTCCGCAGGTGCGGCGAGAAATCTGGGGCTTCGCAATGCCAAAGGGGAGTTCGTTCATTTCCTTGATTCGGATGATCGGCTGTGCCCCGGGATATACGAACGCTGTATCCAAACTCTCCGGAAAACGCAGGCGAATGTGTGTGCGTTTCAATATATAAGCTATGATGATTCTGACGGAAAAACGCGAAAACGCCCGTGCCTGTGCGGCAGAAACAGGCTTTACGGTTCATTTCGTGAGGCTCCCGCCTTTTTCATTTATAATATGGTCGCTCCGTGGAATAAAATGTATCGCAGAGCGTGGCTCGAAGAAAAAGGGCTGCGTTTCGATGAGATCGTTTGCGGCAACGACCGCGGCTTTTATTTCAGGATGCTGGCGGCGGGCGGTACGATCGTTCTGTCGTCGGACTACGGTGTGTATTATCGGGAGAAGAATGCCGGCTCGCTGACGGGCTCAAACCGTTACAAGCACTTTGACAGCTTGTTTTATGCCTGGGATTCTTCCGTGAAGGCTATGGAAGGGGAAACCGCAGAGATACGGGCGATGCTGCTGGACTGCATCGTTAAGGACATCCTGAATGTCTTTCGTCAGACTCCTGCGGAAAAACGCGGGGAGGTCGCGCAAATTCTGCAAAGGCGTTTTTCCGAAACGGATATTTCGTGTATTCGGTCGCTCCCCGTGCCTTGTACGTGGCGCGATGATTTTGAGAAAATTCGAACAGGCACTCATTCCTGCGAGTTCAGCGGTCGGTCGGAGTCCGTATTTACCCGGGCGATCACGGGCTGCAAAATATGGGGTGTACGCGGTTGTATTATAAAAGCGTTGACAAAATAACTGCCGGAAGGTTGGTGCGTGTGACAAGTCGTGTAAATGCGTTACGAAAAATCAAGATCGGGATATCAAGATCGGCGTTTAAGATAAGCACGCTCATCTCGCCTCATTTAAATACGCAGCTTCGTTTTTGGAGGACTTCGGGGCATTTTGCCGATTTAAAGCATCCGCATACGTTTTCCGAGAAGATATCCTGGCTGAAGCTCAATCGTTACGCGGACGATCCGCTTGTGAAACAGTGCTCGGACAAGCTGCGGGTGCGCGATTATGTGCAGGAGAAGGGCTTGGGAGAGCTGTTGATACCCTTGCTTGGCGTGTTTGACCGCCCACGGGATATCAATTGGGAGAAGCTCCCCGATAAATTTGTGCTGAAGTGGAACTTCGGCTGCGGCTTCAACCTGTTATGCAGCGATAAAAACGCTCTGAATATCCCCGACGCCGTCCGTAAGCTGAACAAGTGGGGACGAACGCGGTATTGGCTGGAGTTTTCCGAACTGCAGTACAAGACCGGAGACCGGAAGATCCTATGTGAGCAATTTCTTGAAGCAGCCTCGGATGAGGGGCTTGTGGATTACAAGTTTTACTGCTTTCACGGCAAGGCAATGGCTGTGCTTGTGATTGCAAGACCGTTCGAGGAAGAGAAAGAGGCTATGCTGATGTCTCCGGAGTGGGAACCTATCTCCGATATCCCGAGCCGCTACAAGAGATCGTTCCTGCCGGATCGCCCCCGTTCATTGGAGAAAATGAGGCGCGATGCCGATATACTGTCGGAGCCGTTCCCGTTTGTGCGGGTAGATTTTTACGAGCATAACGGAAAACCCTGTTTCGGCGAGATGACCTTTACGCCGGCAGCGGGCATTTTCCCCTCCGAAGCTCCGATAAACGGGAAAAGTATGGGAGAATATATAAATTTAGATGATTGGATATCTTTGCCGAAGGCAAAGGAACAACAATAGATTAGGGGAAATATATGTTGGGGATAAAAAAGACGGTCGTGAACGGGCAGAAGGTTCTGTGCGTCGCTGGACTGAAAATTCCTTATCGGACAAAGCATTCCGGGATAAACAAGTTGTTATGCGTCGGAAAAATAAATATCCCGTATCATATTTCCTCGGTATCGCACATTCCCCTCTTTGGGCAGGAAACTCTGCGCAATATCAGATGCTCCGAACAGCAAAAGCAAAAAAGCGAGCACTACCGTCTCCGCAAAATGTGGGAGGATCCCGAAAAGGTGCGGCAGCGGCTGGAAGAGATATATGAACGGAAGCTCGGTAAACGCCCCGACCTTTGTGATCCGCGCGCCTTTACGGAAAAGCTGAATTGGCTCAAGCTGCATTACAGAGACCCTTTAATGACCGAGTGCTGTGATAAATATGCCGTAAAGGACTACATCGCACGGACGGTGGGGAGTGATTCCCATGTTCCGACGCTTGGCGCGTGGACAGCCGCAAAGGATATTGATTTTTCTTCTCTGCCGGACGCCTTTGTTTTAAAGGTGAACTGGTCGAGCGGCTATAATATAATTATCGAAAACAAAAACAGCATATCCGACAGGGAGAGAAAAAAGCTCCTTGCTTTGATAGATTACTGGATGCAGCCTATGTGCAACAGCTATTACGATTCGTTTAACTGGGCGTACAAGGATATAACGCCGGTGGTTTACGCGGAAGAATATCTGGACAAGGCGGGGATCGCTCGAGAATATAAGGTGTTCTGTTTTCACGGAAAGCCGAAATTCGTTCTGATCGAACAAAACGACGGCGATGAGGCGGGTTCGCGGGTGTGCGTTGACCTTGAGGGCAAGCTGCTGCCGTTTCGTTTCGGAACACAGCCCGAAACCTCCGATCATCATTTGCCCGGGGACTTTGCGAAGATGCTTAAGTCGGCTGAGATACTCAGCAGACCGTTTCCTTTTGTAAGGGTCGATTTTTTGGGAACAGAGCAGCGGCGCATGATCGGCGAGATGACGTTTTATTCCGGCGGAGGATTCAGTGAAATCTCTCCCGACGGTTGGGATGAAAAGCTGGGGGCTTTATTGCAGATATATAAATAAAAACAGGAGGNNTACTATGAGTATTTGGAAAAGGTTTAAGGAGAAGGTCAAAAGGGGATTTACTGTCAGGCTGTTCGGGCTTGAGCTTCATTTTTTCGCTAAAAAAGCCAATAAAAAGGCAAAAAAAGCGCACGCGTACAGTCCGCAGCAGAAGGATACGTTCAGCAACGATTTTCGCTTCAATATGTTTGTGGAATCAAATCTGGATATGGATGTAAAGCGGAACATCATTGCTCAAACCTTTTATAAGAATGTGGGCTATTATCCCAACATCGAAGACCCGACCACTTTTTCCGAAAAAGTGCTGTGGCTCAAGCTCCATTACGCCGATCCGCTTATCACGGCGGCGTGTGATAAGGTCAACGGAAAATCGTATGTAGACAGCGTCCTGGGGCCCGGCTATACCGTTCCTGTTTTAAAGATATACGATAACGTGTTTGATATTGATCCGGACGAGTTGCCCGACCGCTTTGCTCTGAAAGTAAATTGGGCGACCGGGTGCAATATCATTGTGGATGATAAGAGCAAGGTCGATCTCGACAAGGTGCGTGCGACGCTTGACAGGTGGACACTGCCGTGGAAAAGCAGCTACTACGGGACATTTAATCGGGGATATCGGGAAACGAAAGCGGTCATTTTCGCGGAGGAGTATCTGGATATCCCGAAAAACACCACCGAATATAAGGTTTTCTGTTTTAACGGGAAGGCAAAGTTCACCTTGCTGGAGCTGGACTATTTCGGAAGCAGCCCAAAGCGCGCCTACTACGACCGGGATTGGAACGAGGTGCCTTACAGTTTTGGCAATGTACCGAAGGTGTCCGTAGACAAAATGCCCGAGCAGTATCCGGAGATCATACGTCTGGCAGAGATTCTTGCCGAACCTTTCCCCTATATCCGCGTGGATTTTTACGATATTGACGGAAAGCTTTATGTAGGAGAGCTCACGTTTTATTCCGGCGGAGGTTTCAGCAGTTTAAAACCCCGAGAATGGGACTACGCTCTGGGAAAAGAACTTGATCTTACCGACGCTATGAAGTGCGTTGCTTCCGGAGAATACAAGAGCCGACCTGTAAGTAAAGGATAAAGAAAGGATAAAGATATGATAAGGCCTATAAAAAAACTTATTAAAAAAACTCTCGAAAAAAAAGGTTATGACATCGTAAAAAAGACCGAACCCTCGGGAAAGGCAAATCAACCCTCGGGAAAGGCAAATCAACCCTCGGGAAAGGCAAATCATTCTGTTCCGTTTGCTCAGACGATATATGTTCCGCGTTGGAGGATAAAAAACTATTTTGCGGTAAGGGAGTTCGGAGAGTCACATAAGCGTTGGTTTACCGAGCAGAAATACACATATACTCTCGGTACGTTTCCCGACCTTGATGACCCGCGGACCTTCAACGAAAAGATACATTGGCTCAACCTGAATTATCAGGACAGCAGAATCACCCGCTGCTGCGATAAATACGAGTTGAAAAACTATGTTACGGAACAGTTGGGACCCGGCTTTGTCGTTCCGGTTATCAAGACCTATGACAGAGCGTCGGAGATAGATTTTGACGAGCTGCCGGAAAAGTTTGCCATTAAAGTCAACTGGGGAGACGGCGCGGAGTTTTCCGAGGTGGTTTCCTCAAAATCGCAGGCTGATGAAAGCAGGATCAAGGCGAAAATGAACAATGCTATGCAGCCATGGAACAATCTCTATTATTCACATTTCTTCTGGGGCTACAAAAATGTTCCTCCAAAGATATTTGCAGAGGAATATGTTGAACATTCGGGAAGCGACCTCGATGACTATAAGTTCCACTGCTTTAACGGTGTACCAAGATTTGTTCTGGTGTGTGAAGAGCGCAGTCAGAAAAGGATGAAAAAAACCTTTCTGGACATGGAGTGGAATGTTCTCCCCTGCCGCAGAGCCGACGGGGACGTTAATCCCGACGTGAAACAGCCCGATAAATTTGACGAGATGCTGAGGATCGTCAAAATCCTGGCGGAGCCGTTCCCGTTTGTTCGCGTAGATCTTTATCTGGCAGGCGGCAAAATATATGTAGGGGAAATGACGTTCCATCCCGGCTGCGGTCTGGAATCATTCATTCCCGAGGAGTGGAACACGATCGTCGGAGATATGCTGGAGCTGCCCGAGCGAACCATTATTGACGACGAATAATATCCACATCCCCTGCCGCTGCGGGCAGGACGAAAAAAACAATGTGATCATCGCGATAAATCAGCAAAACCGTACGGTAGGGGCTGNNGGCTGCCGCTCCGAAATTTTCGGCGCAGGTTGATTTAACACGATAAAAAAACATATTAAAGAAAAAAAGAAGTGTATCCTATGAAAACAGTACTTGTAATATTTGGCGGAACCAATTCGGAGCATGAGGTCTCGTTGAAATCTGCGGCTTCTATCATATCCATGTTGGATACGGGGAAGTATAATATCGTTCGGTTAGGAATTACCAAGAACGGACAGTGGATAAAGACAGACGCGTCTCCGGAGCAGATCAAGGACGGCTCGTGGGAAGCTCTCCCCGACAATGTATGCGCCGTTCTTTCGCCCGACCGTATGGATAAAGGTCTTATACTGAAAAAGGATGGCGGCTTTGAGATGCTGAAGGTAGACTGCGTATGGCCTGTTCTGCACGGAAAATACGGCGAGGACGGCACTATCCAGGGGTTGTTTGAACTGGNNGGGCTGCCGTATGTCGGACCCGGCGTATTCTCCTCTGCCGTTTCTATGGACAAATCGCAGACGAAGATCGCCGTTGAAAAGAGCAACATCAGACAGGCTGATTATTATCTGGTGCGTAAAAAAGCATATCTGGAGGATCCCGATGGGGAAGATCGCGCTATCGAGGAACATTTCAAGTCTGTGTTCCCGCTGTTTGTAAAGCCGTGTTCTGCGGGTTCATCCGTTGGCGTTACGAAGGTCGCTAAGCCCGAGGCTCTCAGAGCAGCTGTCGAGGAGGCTCTTAGCCATGATGAAAAGGTCTTAGTGGAGGAAACCATAGTCGGTCGTGAGGTCGAAGTCGCCGTACTGGGAAACAAAGACCCCAAAGCCTCTGTTGTCGGCGAAGTCCTCTCCGCCAATGAATTCTATGACTTCTCCGCAAAATACATCAACAGCGCTTCACGCACAGTTATTCCCGCTGAGATCCGACCCGAAGATCAAGAGCGTTTGCAGCAGGCAGCCGTTACGATCTATTCCGTTCTGGAGTGCAGAGGATTGTCCCGTGTCGACTTTTTCCTGACGGCGGACGGCACCCCTGTTTTCAACGAGATCAATACCCTGCCGGGCTTTACCAATATAAGTATGTATCCGAAGCTGTGGGAGGCTTCCGGCATACCGAACTCGGAACTTGTGGACAGATTGATTGCTCTTGCGTTTGAGCGCTGAGTTCAGTCGATAAAGTGCTTTGACCGAATTGTAAAAAGCACTGAAGACCGTGTATTAAATTTGTAAAAAGAAGGATCGTTATGGATACAAGTTTACGTCGAACATGGGCAGAAATTGATCTGGATGCCCTTGCGCATAATTATCATCAGGCACGAAAAGCGATAGGTCCCAACGTTAAATACATGGGGATCGTAAAAGCCGACGCTTACGGGCATGGAGCAATTCAGGTCTCCGAGGAATTGGTGCGTTTAGGTGCCGACTATTTAGCTGTTTCCAGTCTGGACGAGGCTCAGGAACTGCGGACGCACGGCGTTAAGGTGCCTGTTCTTATATTGGGATACACGCCGCCCGAGATGACCTCGCAATTGATACAGTATGATATCACGCAAGCCGTTTCGTCTGAGAGCACGGCAGAGAAGTACAGTGCTGCCGCCGTTGCTGTCGGCGGCGTCTTGAAGATACACATTAAGGTCGATACCGGAATGTCACGGCTCGGTTTCTTGGTACGGGGCGATCATTTTTCCGAGAGTGTGGAGTCGATCTTCCATACCTGTGAGCTTCCCGGTCTGGAGGCGGAGGGTATCTTTACGCATTTCGCGGTCTCCGATGAAGATGACGCGGATAGCGAAGTTTATACCCGGGAGCAGTTTGATGTTTTTACCAAAACAATAGATACCTTGAAAGCGCGCGGAAAGACATTCGCGATCAGACATTGCGCGAACAGCGGCGCGCTTGCCAGATACCCGGAAATGTACCTGGATATGGTGCGCCCGGGAATTGCTCTTTACGGAGCGGGAGCTGATGTTGAACGGCTGGATCTGAAGCCTGTAATGACATTCAAAACCAGCATATCAACAGTCAGGGAGTTGGACGAAGGCACTGACATCAGCTATGGAAGAACATTCCGTACACCGCAGAAAACTCGCGTAGGAGTGCTGCCGGTGGGTTATGCGGACGGACTGATGCGCGGTCTGTCCAACAAGCTGAAATTTCAGACCCCTTGGGGCGCGGCTCCGTTGCTTGGACGAATTTGTATGGATATGTGCATCGTTGACCTCTCACAGTTTCCACAGATGCAGGAGGGCAATGAGATAGAGATATTCGGGCAGAAGCAGCATGTAAATGTTGTTGCGGAAATACTGAATACCATTCCTTACGAGCTGCTTTGCGCCGTCAGCAAAAGAGTTCCCAGACTGTATATGAAAAATAACGAAGTCATAGGGCGTGTTCTGCGGATTCTAACCTGATAACAAGGGCTCCGATCATCAAAACGAGGAGGTGTTCGGCGTGAAAATTACGGTTGCCGGCATCGGCTATGTAGGACTTGCAAACGCTATTCTCTTGGCACAGCATAATGACGTGACGATCCTCGACCTGTTACAGGAAAGAGTTGATACGGTAAACAGCGGTCGCTCGCCTTTTATGGACAACGAGATAGAAGAGTACCTTGCCGATAAAAAGCTAAATCTGACAGCGGAGGTAAGCGAATCGGACGCTTACCGCGACGCGGACTATGTGCTAGTTGCCACTCCTACGGACTACGACCCCGATAAGAATTATTTCGATACGCATTGCGTTGAGGAAGTCATTCAGCGGGTAACAGAGGTCAATCCGAACGCTGTCATTGTCATCAAGTCTACCGTGCCGGTAGGATATACCGCGTCTGTAAGGGAAAGGCTCGGTAATAACAATATACTTTTTTCGCCTGAGTTTTTGCGAGAAGGCTCCGCGTTGTATGATATACTGTATCCCTCGCGCATTATTATGGGCGTGCCTTTGAATGACCGGCAGCTTGCAGACGCGGCGCAGCGCTTTGTCTTTTTGCTGAAGCAAGGCGCTTTGAAAGAAGACATCCCCGTTCTGCTCACGGCTCTCGATGAAGCGGAGGCGGTAAAGCTCTTTTCAAACACTTATCTGGCTTTAAGAGTCGCGTTCTTTAATGAGCTGGATACCTATGCGGAGATACGCGGAATGGACACAAAGCAGATAATAGAAGGTATCTGCTGCGATCCGCGGATAGGCGATTATTACAACAACCCGTCCTTTGGTTACGGCGGCTACTGTCTGCCTAAGGATACCAAGCAGCTGTTGGCGAATTATCGGAATGTTCCGAATAACATCATAAAGGCGATCGTAGAAGCGAACAGCACCCGAAAGGACTTTATCACACAGCGCATATTGGAGAAAGCGGGATACGGCAGTGAAAGCCGGGAATGTCCCTGCGTCATCGGGGTGTATCGTCTAACGATGAAGAAAAATTCCGACAACTTCCGGCAATCCAGTATGTTGGGCGTTTTGAAGCGCCTGACCGATAAAGGCGCCGAGGTGGTGATATATGAGCCTAATTTCCCCGAGGAGAGCTATATGGGAAACAAGGTGCTCAGCGATTGGGAAACCTTCAAGTCGATGAGCAGCGTAATTATTGCGAACCGATACAGTCCCGAGCTCGAACCGGTCATGGATAAGGTCTATACAAGGGATATTTATTTCAGAGATTAGAAAAGGAGGCAGTTATGGATAATGCTGTCAAAGAACCGATCAATTTATCAAATTGATCGTAATGAAACGTCTGACAGAAAAGACGCCGAAGTGATTATATATGATTTCTGTTTTTACGAAAGAGAAATATGCGGAAACAATGCGGTCGGCAATTGAAAGATATTTAAAGCGACAGGCGGTGTCGTCACAGCGAACAGATACAGCCTTGAGCTTTTAGCCGGTTATACCCGGGAAATATATCAGATAACCAAAAGGAGTGTTTGCAGATCATGAATTTTACCATCAAAGAGTTGTGCGATCATCTGGAGGCAGAGGTTCCTGCAGAGTTGATCGAACGCCAGGATCTGAGAGTAGCGGGTATCAACGCCAGATACACCACGCTGGAAGAGGGTGACGCTTTCTTCGACATCAACAACGACTGCGAAGACCTGACGCTGATCAACCCGAAAATGTGCCCTTTTATCATTTCGGACAGAGAGATCGAAGAGGGCTCGCTTGAGATACCCGTTGTAAAGATCAACAACGCGCTCGATCGCTATGTAGGATTGTGCAAGCTCTTTGTGGACGAGTACCCCGATACGGTCCGTATCGCCGTGACCGGGTCTACCGGTAAAACTTCAATGAAGGAGACCATTGCGGCTATACTGGGTAACATTGCCTCAACGGAAAAGACCTTTTCCAATCAGAACAATATCTACTTCCTTTCAAAACGGCTGCAGAATGTCATGCCCAATGACCTGCGTTTCTATGTTCAGGAAGCCTGCATCAAGATATATGAGGATATTAACCTGACGCAGAAGCTTGCTATCGCTTTTCAGCCGAAAGTGGTTGTAATGACTAACATATACGACAATCACGCAGAGGTCTACGGGGATCGCGAAACGACGTTCAGGATCAAATCCTCTCTTGTGGAGGAAATGGACCATGACGGCATTGCGCTCCTTAATATGGACGATGATATTCTCAGAAACTATCATCCGCGCTGCAAAGCGATCTACTATTCGCTGGAAAATCCCGAGGCGGACATTTATGCCAGCAATATCAAGATATCCAACGAGGGTACCTCTTTCGATATACATTGGCAGGGTCGCGTGATAAAAGATGTCTTTTGTCATATGATTGGCAGACCCAATATATACAACTGTATGGCTGCTTTTGCAATAGGCAGTCTCAACGGTATTGATGACGAGTTCCTTGTGCGTTCGATAAATAAGGTTCACATTTCCTATTCTCTCAGACAAAACCATATGAAGATAGGACCGTATAACCTGTTTGTAGACTGCTTCAACGCATCTCTGGAGAGTATTGAGAATGACCTGAAGACTATGGCAGACTTGTCTCCGGACAAAGGCGGCAGAAAGATCGTGGTAGTCGGAGATGTCGCGGAGCTGGGTGAGAAAGCCGAGGATATCCACACTCGCATCGGCGCCACTATTGTCCGCTACAAAATGGATAGATTTTTCTGTTATGGGCAATATTCCGACCGTATGTATGAGGGCGCTATGAGGGAAAACCCGGAGGCTCCGATCACCGCGTTCACAGCCCTTTCCGAACTGGCGAAAGCTGTCCGCGAATATATCCGGCCGGGTGATCTGATCCTTTGGAAGGCAAGCAGAGACACACATATCGAGCTGCCCATAGACGAGCTTTTCGGTACGGATTATTACCCACTCTACCCAAGGGATTACGACACAGAGGCGTTAGTGCACCTCTATCCCGCTGAGCTGGAGGAAAAAAGCACTTTCATAAAGAGATTCTATCGGATGGACAAGTCTGTCGGGGGATTGTTGGGTCTGCATATGCAGGACGCCGAATTTGAGTACTGTCAATACGAAAACGGAGTAAAATTCGTCCGTTACGGTTCAAGGAACATAAACGCGATCATTCCCGAGGAATTTAACGGCATTCCCGTAAGATCCATCGGCGACAGAGCTTTTTATAAGAAAAATATCACGTCGGTATCTATCCCGGATTCTGTTATGAATATTTCCACCAACGCGTTCCTGCGCTGCTATGATCTGCGGGACGTTAAGCTGTCCGAAAACATCAAATTCATTGACTTCAGCGCATTCGCGATCTGTACCGCCTTGGAGGAGATCCGCATTCCGAAGAGCTGTCTTCTGATCAGGAGAAAAGCCTTTTATCAGTGCAAGCGATTGAAAACAGTTGTGATCGAAGGAATGAATACCAGACTGGAGGAAGAAGCGTTCCTGGAATGTCACGATGTTCGTATCGTGTGCAGAAAAGGCTCTTTGGCAGAAACAAACGCTGT
This sequence comes from Ruminococcaceae bacterium UBA5579, assembly GCA_002425305.1. Classification (GTDB taxonomy): domain Bacteria; phylum Bacillota; class Clostridia; order Oscillospirales; family Ruminococcaceae; genus CAG-115. The sequence continues at coordinate 11,104 of DILZ01000013.1, read as the reverse complement.
CGAACAGGGTATGACCTACTGTCTGCTGGAGGATGACGGCTCCAGGGGCGAGTGGATCACCTCGACCGGCGATAAAAAAGAGATAGTGATCCACGGTTTCTACTGGGGAGAGCATGACGGCAAGAGCAGATTGAATATAGAGCTTTCTGTCGGCGATGAAAAACCGGATACGATATGGTATGAAGTGGACAGCAAATGGAAACAGTATATGTGCGACGACAGAGTTGACGCCATTGTGGTAAGTCTGCTGCTGTTTGCTATTCGCGGGCGGTACTCGAAGATACGCTCCNNACCGCTCTTCCTATTTCGGAGGAGTTAAAGTACCAGCTGACTTATCACCTGATCCCGCAGATCGTTGACTTTGAGGGAGCTGAAAACACCGCAGCGGTAGAACTGGATATGCCCACTACTAATGTAGTGTACAAAAAATCTATGATAGCAAACGGCACCGGATTCTCCAGAGGTGTGGACTCCTTTGCAACGCTCTACGAGTACGGTCTCAATAGCGACGCGCCGGAGGATTATAAGGTCAACTTTCTCAACGTTTATAACGTCGGAGCGTTCCGCGGAATGGATCAGGGAAAACGCTCCCGCAGCCTGAGCAGAGATCTGTTCCTTGAACAAGCGGAATCCACGGTCAAGTTTGCCGAAGAATACGGCTACAACGCACTTGTGGTGGATTCAAACCTGTTTTTGTTTATTCGTGCGCATTTCAATGATGACTCGTACGGACTGCTGCGGAAATTCCAGAACACTGCTACCGAACGGAACATTGGCACCACGCTGTTGTTCCAAAAGCTGTTCAGCCGCTTCTATTACGCTTCCGGACACACGATGAAGGAGTTCAAGCTCTCGCTTGATGATTCGTCCGCACTTTGGGAGCAGTATGCCGTGCAGTTCTTCTCTACGGAAAATCTCCGTTTCTACATTTCCAACCGAGACTGGACGAGAATGGAAAAGATCGAGCGTGTGGTTCAACTCCCCGAAGCGTATGATAATTTGCAGGTGTGCTTAGTCCAATCGCACAACTGCGGCACCTGTATGAAGTGTAGGCGCACGCTGATGAATCTGGACGTACTCGGAGAAGATGTGCTCGATAGATTCGCTAATTCCTTTGACCTGGAAACATATAAAAACGAGCATCGGGATAATTTTTTCGCTGATTTGTGGGATGATAAGGATAAGGACGCGTATGCCGGGGATATTTTCCGTGCTGCGATCGAAACCGATTCTCCGCTGATCCAAAACCTCCTGATAACAGGAACAGAATATGAATATACGTATCGGTACAGAAAGTCCATAATATCGGTTATGAGTCATCCGACATTTATGTCAAAGGAAATATGCCTTTTGACCGACACCGTCAACGACGAGGACCTGTATGTCGAGGGGATGTTTAAAAACAGTTGGGTAAAGGTCAGACTTTCGGACGGACGTCCGGGATATATCTGCGCCAGAAACATTAGTATCGCCGAGGTCAATCCCGCAGAAAAGATGAGCTTGAACGCGGGTGAGAGCATGGTGATAGGCCTCGGAAAAAAATACGGTTTCCTGCCGGTATTCGCGCCGAATGACGGAAACGAGCAGGTGACTTATTCCATAGACAATGACCGCGTTGCTTATGTAAGCAAGATGGGTTGGGTCTATGCCGTAGCGGAGGGAAAAGCGACGCTTACCGCAGTAAGCCGCTCCGGTCTTGTGGCGAAATGTCAGATAGTTGTCAAAGATACCGTCAAGAAGCAGAGCAAGCTGAAGAATTTCTTTAAGCGTATCCTACCTACCGGATTAAAAAACTGGATAAAAAAGCATATTTTACACTCTGATAACCGCTAAATCCACTTTTTCCACAATCAGAAGGCTTTTTACGTCAGACCTTCGGGTCTGACATACAAAATGACCGCTCGGCTGTTCATCAGATCCGGCGGCATTTTTTTCACAATAAAACACATACCGTTATGATAGAAAAGAGGGGTATCTATGAAGACAGTAACCATAAAAAACATATATAAAGAAAATCTCGTTAAAAATGAAGAAAAAAAGGTTCGAATGAACGTTTGCCTCTCAACAGACAGCAAAGAAGATATTTTGTGGTATGAGGTCGATGAAAAGTACGGACCCTATTTGTGCGACGACCGCTGCGACGGTATTGTTGTAAGTGTTTTTCTGACCGCGATGCGTTTCGGATTTGAAGTGATCAAGAGCAGTTATCCGATTTCCGAAAAGCTGTATTATAACCTGACCTATCAGGTCATCCCGCATTTTTTCGATCTGGACAAAAAGGAAGGGAAAAACTATCCTAAGATAAAGCTCGAAGCGGAGACTACGTCGGAAAAGTATAACGGAAACGCTGTGGTGACCGGAATGTCAAGGGGCGTAGATTCTTTTGCCACGTTGTGTGAATACAAGGACTTTGAATTGGAGGACTATCGGATAACTCATTTTTGCTACCATAATATAGGCGCGCATCACGGCACCGATACTCTGACCGGGAAAAGCAAATACACAAGCAGAGAGCTTTTTGAAGGTCAGCTTCAGGGAACAAAAGAATTCTGCGAAAAATACGGGTATGAGCTGGTAGTGGTGGATTCCAACTTGTATAGTTTTTTGAACATTTTTTTTGGCGGTATACCTTTTAACCGCACTCATACGTATAGAAATATCGGAGCAGCGTTGATTTTGCAAAAGCTGTATAAGAGATACTATTATGCAGCCGCATACAATTTAAGCGAATTCAGGTTTGCGTTTGAAACTGACTGTGCGGCATATGAAAAATGGCTCATCCCCTATTTAAATACGGAGAATATGGAGTTTTACAGCGCAAATCAGGAATGGTCCAGGCAGGATAAGATAGAACGCATTATAAACTTGGAAGAGAGTTATGATCATCTTCATGTTTGTCTGGTCGGGATCAAAAACTGCGGGCAATGCGTTAAATGCAAAAGGACTCTGATGGAATTGGACGCAATGGGAAACTGCGTTTTAGACAGGTATAAAAACTCATTTGATCTGGTTGATTACAAACAAAATCACAGAGCCGAATGGTTCTCCGAGATTTACAAATACAAAATAAACTCGGGATTTTTCCAGGATGTTTTTGACTGTGCCCTGAAGCATAATCCCGCCCTGATTCCCGAACCGGAATTGGAGATACAGTATAACGAAGGAAGCAAGCTGACTACGACAAAAAAGAACGTAAACATAAGAGAACATCCAAGCGCAAAAGCCAAACAGGTAGGCTTTGTACAGGAGGGCGCAGAATTTGATCTCATCGGCAAATTTGAGGTGTGGTATAAAATTCGGATGGAGGACGGGCGAACAGGCTATATCTTTGAGGGCTCAGCCGCGCTGACCCGTAATTGGGGATATATTGCCGTAAAGAAATAAAAGGACAATTATTACTGTATCCCGCGTATGCGGATGCCCCCGCCGACCGCTTTATTGCGTTTTTTGCCCTTCCGCTTCGGCGGGAGGGCTTTCTTTTATCGGGGACGAACGTGGGCTTCTATTCGGCTATACCTCCTTGTTCTTCACGATCCGCACGGACACGGTGATCGAGAATGCAAACGCTATGACACATACTATAAGAACAATAACTTGGAATACAAAATATCCGAATATTCATAAATCATAGGATAAAAACCGAGCGGAACTTACGGCGGAGATCCGCAAAATAATATACACCACAAACTCTATTGAGAGTTACCATAGAGCCGTTCGGAAATTTACAAAATCCAAATCGATTTTCCCGACCGACGATTCGATCCGCAAGGTTATTTATTTGAGCGTCAAGGAAATATCCAAAAAGTGGACGATGCCGATAGATCACCCAAAATTTTACTGTCGTTTTCACTTCCTTCCTGTTAGCGAGAGAAAATCCCGCATATGCTCGTTTTCCATTTCAAGCTGCTTGATCCTTGCGTCCTTTCGCGCAAGCATATACTTTAGTTCGCTAACTTTATCCGTCTCTATTGTCTTGTCGCTTTTTGCCGGTCTGCCCTTTTTCTTCAGCGCTTCTCCCATCTCCCGTTGTGTTATGCCCTATCCCGGCATTTCCTTGATTTCCTTTTCATATCCTTGTATGTGTTTGTATTTTCTTGCCATAGTAAAAGCCTCCTTTGGTTTTATTATACCACAGGAGGTCTTTTTTGTCTATGTCTGTTTTTACTGGTTCGATTCATAATAGTCTGCCTCTATATTTTCCACGCGTAATAATGCGCGGTAAGTTCACAGTATTCGTGATTTTTTCAGAGATGTTATCGCCGTTGTCGTCATAAACCGCGCCGCGTATTTTTTCGTGCAGAGCACTCCCACACTGTATCGGCGTGCACATCGGCGGAACAAACTCAAACGGCTTATGGCAGCACATAAATATCTTGATATCGCTCATAACTTGTCATATTGCGGAAGCTTCTTTGTTTTCAGGAACTCCGCATAGTCATTGCAGATGGGCTCGGCGTCTCCGAATATCACCTGCCTGCCGTGATCGAGCCACAGCACCTTGTTGCACATTCTCCGAACCTGATCTATCGAATGTGAAACAAGTATTGTCGCCTTTCCGTTTTGAATTATCTCCCGCATTTTTGCCTCGCTTTTCTCGCGGAAAGCGCCGTCTCCTACCGACAGAACCTCATCGAGGATCAGTATCTCCGGCTCTACCATACTTGCTATCGCAAATGCGATCCTTGATTTCATACCGCTTGAAAGCTGCTTGAATGGACGTTCCTCAAACTCCTTCAGCTCTGAAAACTCAAGTATCTCGGGGTATTTCCTGTCCATAAATTCACGGGTATATCCAAGCATTGCGCCTCGTAAATAGGCGTTTTCTTTTAGATTCAAGTCGCCGTCAAAGCCGCTGGCAAGCTCCAGCAGCGCGGCGATCCTTCCGTTCACCTTGACCGTCCCCGTTGATGGCTTCATAATCTTGGTAATGACCTTCAGCAGCGTGGATTTCCCCGCGCCGTTAGTGCCGATGATACCCAACATATCGCCCTTTTCAACCGTAAAGGAAACGTCATTCACAGCCCAGAACTCCTCCACATGATATTTGTGGGTAAGCTTCTTCATCACGAATTCCTTCAGTCCTATATTACGAAGATCTCCCGTAATATATTTAACGGAAATATGCTTTGCGTCAATAACGGTTTCCATATTTCGCCCCCATCAAATATAGTACAAGAACTTATAGTTGTTCTTTTTGTAAATGACCGCGCCAACTATCAAAGCAACAAGCGCATATCCCGCCGCCAGCAGATGAAACGTCCACTTGGGAATTGTCCCTTCCAGAATTATCTTTCGGAAATATCTGATGTAAACGTACACCGGATTCAAATAGAACGCATACTGCTTTTGCATAGGATATGCGTCGATCGAATAGAAGATCGCTGACAAGTACATCAATAAAAGCGTAAAGACATCGTAAAGATACTGAAGATCCTTAAACATCATATACAGCGCAGAAAGGATCAGCCCCATACCCAGATTGAAAACTATCAAACAGATGATCGGATAAAGCAGCAAAACAAACTTCCACGTGAAAGTCACTCCGTCGAACAAGCAGAATATGAAAAGCACACAAAGGTTTATACCAAAATTTATCGTTGATGAAACGCCTTTTGAAAGAACAAACATATATTTTGGAACGTTCACCTTCGAGAAGATGGGCGCATTCGCATTAAGAGCGGTCATTCCGCCCGTTGTGGATTCCCTGAAATAACTGAACAGCAGATTGCCGCAGAACATATATATCACATAATGTTCCATATTGCGTCCGAAAAACTGTGTAAAGACTATTGCCAAAACACCAAGCGTCATCAAAGGTCCAAGAACGCTCCATATCATTCCTAAGATTGTGCGCTTATATTTCTTTGTAAAGTCCCTCTTAACAAGCACCTCAAACAAAAAACGGTACTGTTTCGCATTTTGCTTTATTCTTGAAAGCATAATTCCTCCTGCTTTTAAGGTTAATATTTTAGCCGATGCAGTTTTCTTAAACAATGTTTTCTCTATGTGAGATATTAAGAACAAAAAAGAGCTGTTCGCTGTATTTCTCGTTCAAAAGAACTTCAGTATAACGACCGGAATTTTAATGCATTAATATTTGATTGGGTATGAAAAAATACTGTCACGCGTTGACTTTAAATATATTTTTAAATGTCCTTTGGTTAGAGTATACCCGACCTTTTTAATTATAACATATTCCCTGTTTTATGTCAAGCAATTTTCACAATAAAAACGCCCTTATTATATTATTAAAAATACCATTCTATATGTCGAAGGTCTGTTTGGGAATTTTATCCTTAATTACACATAATTTGTACACAATCAATAAACGACTTCTTATGTAAAAAAGGTCGAAGCTCAAACACAATGCGCTCTCCCATCTATATCCAACGGTGACAGCGTAGACTGGAAAAAGCCGTCCGCCGCAGACATCAAGAAAAAGGTGCTTAAAGGAGTAAAGCCAGGCTCTATCCTGCTGTTCCACAACGATCTCGAGAACACCACCGAAGCGCTGCCCGAGATACTTGCCAATCTCAAATCACAGGGCTATAAATTTGTCACTGTTAAGGAGCTTATCCTTAAAGACAATTTCACGATCGATCCCAACGGTATGCAGAAGCCGTCCTCGGAGGACGCGGTGAAGATATCCGACGAAAAGCTGGAGGAGGTTCTGGCGCTGTATTCCGACAAGATAGCCGCACTCGGACTGTCCGAAGAGCAGATAGCACAGGCGGCGAAAGCCATAAAGAGCGGCGATATATCCACTCTGCCCAAGGAGCTTCAGCCGCTCGCGCAGGAGGTATTGGCACACATCAACGAGGTTGAGGTACTCGCCCCGACCACCTCCGGCACGACCTCCGGCGGCACATCTTCGGACATCAACAACTCAAACATACCGGAAAAATAACGCCACAGCCTGTTCAAATTGACCGATACCCACGAGCTTCACACGTTAAGCGCTAATGCAAACACGCCCTAATACGAAACCGCCTTCGGCACTCCTGCCAAAGGCGGTTTTATTGCGTTATTGCGGACGGTGAGCGTCCGTTTTGGAAAACAGCATACGGTCGTTATCGAGCTTCGCGCCGCTTGCCTCTTCGAACTTCTGAAGCAGCATATCCACGGTGAGCTTTTTCTTTTCCTCACCCTTAACATCATAGATAATAACTCCGTTGTTCATCATAACAAGGCGGTTTCCGTGCTTTATCGCAGCCGCCATATTGTGCGTTACCATCATCGCGGTAAGGTGATTTTCCTCGATTATCTTGTCGGAAAGCTCCAGCACCTTTGCCGCCGTTTTCGGGTCGAGCGCGGCGGTATGCTCGTCAAGCAGCAGGATATCGGGCTTTTTGAGCGTCGCCATAAGCAGCGTCAGCGCCTGTCTTTGACCGCCAGAAAGCAGTCCGACCTTTGAGGTCATTCTGTCCTCAAGCCCCAGATCGAGCATTTTCAGCAGCTCGTGATACTCCTCGCGCTCCTTTTTGGTAATGCCCCACTTTAAGCCGCGCGGCTGACCTCTGCGCTTCGCAAGAGCCAGATTTTCCTGTATCTCCATAGTAGCCGCAGTGCCCGTCATCGGGTCTTGGAACACGCGCCCGATAAACTTCGCGCGCTTGTGCTCCGGCAAACCTACAACGTTCTGCCCGTTTATGACGATAGAGCCGCCGTCGATAGGCCACACTCGACCTCGTTCGGACGAGCCGCGNNCGATAGGCCACACTCCCGCGACTGCGTTCAGCGTGGTGGATTTGCCCGCGCCGTTGCCGCCGATTATCGTCACGAAATCGCCATCGTCAAGGGAGAGCGATACTCCGTTCAACGCGTGCTTTTCGTTGATAGTGCCCGCATTGAAGGTCTTTTTTACATCAATCAGTTCCAGCATCGTCGGCATCTCCTTTCTGATCGGTATCGCCCGACGCTTCGGGTTCGGCGGGGGATTG
>DILZ01000013.1:881-3148 GCA_002425305.1 Ruminococcaceae bacterium UBA5579 | reverse complement strand
CGCGGCTCGTCCGAACGAGGTCTTTGCGGTATTTTTAAGATACGGCACAGCGAGGAAAATCATAACGATGATCGCCGAGAACAGCTTGTTGTACGTTGACGTAATGCCGGGGATAAGCATAACAATCTGCAAAACGATGAAGTAAACCACCGCGCCGAACGCCGTAAACGCCAGCCTTGCAACGAAATTGAAGTGCTTTCCGAAGATGACTCTGCCCAGCACGTCGCCGATAATGACCGCTGCAAGCCCGATAACAATCGCGCCGCGTCCCATATTCACATCGGCGTTGCCCGCGTACTGTACAAGAACTCCGCCTGCAAATCCGACTATTCCGTTTGACAGCACCAAAGCAATTACAGTGGATTTTTTGGTGTTTATGCCCTGAGCGCGCGCCATATTTGAGTTGCAGCCCGTAGAACGTATAGTAAAGCCGTATTCCGTGCCAAAGAACCAATACATTATGGCGATGATAACGATCACGACCAATACGATCTTGCCGACCTCAAGCGCGACGACCTGCGCGCTGTTTGCCGTGGAGGTAAATCTCTGCGAAACGAACAGCGGGAACTTGTCGACCGACACGGGAACGTTCGCCTTGCCCATAATGGCAAGGTTTACCGAATACAGCGCTATCTGCGTCAAGATACCCGCCAATATTCCGGGTATGCCCAGAAGCGTATTCATAAGACCGGTACAAAGCCCCGCCAGACACCCCGCCAGAAAAGCACACAGCATAGCTATCGGCACCGGCACGCCTTTAAGTATCAAAACAACGGAAACCGCCGCGCCTGTGGTTATCGAGCCATCGACGGACAGATCGGGGAAATCCAATATCTTGTAAGTGATGTAAACGCCGATAGCCAAAATTCCCCATATCAAGCCTTGGGAAATGTTGCCCGGCAGAGCGTTCACAAAAGTGTTCAGCGCATCGGTTAATGCAGTCATCATCAAATCTCCATATTCATAATTTCAATCGGCGGGGAACGGAAAATCNNACGCAAAATCCGCTCCCCGCCGAAAGATTATTGTCTTGTTCAATCAATCCGCTATTGCGGTGTAATCATCGGGAACTTTAATATTCAGCTCATCGCAGATCGCCTTGTTGTACTTCTTGGTAACGGGAGAGTAACCGACTTCAAGGTCGCCTGCCTTCTTGCCGTTCGCAAGAATGTCGGCAGCCATTTCACCCAACTTGTAGCCCATATCATAGTAGCTTATCGTGAGAGTTACCGTTCCGCAGCCCTTGCAGATACCCTCTTCGGCAGCAACTACGGGGATCTTCTTGGGAAGAGCCACATTCTTGATGGTTTCGGCAGCAGAGNNAGCCGCAAAGGTATTATCGGTGGGAATGTAAATAAGATCGCACTCGCCTACCGCAGCCGTTGTCTGCGCCTGTATCTCATTGGAATCGGCAACGGTGTATTCCTTATAGTCGATGCCGTCCTCTTTAAGGTATTTCTCGATCTGCTCCGCCTGGTACTTGGAGTTCGGCTCGGACGAGCAGTACAAAATGCCGACTTTCTTCACATCGGGGAATATAGCCTTTATCATAGCCTCCTGCTGATCGAGCGGGGCAAGGTCAGACGCGCCGGTGATGTTCTTACCGCTCCAATCCGCCCCCTCAAACGCAACATCGTAAGAGGTGATGGACGTACCCACAACGGGTATAGTATCGGTAGCGGAAGCGGCAGACATCAAAGCGGGAGTAGCGTTCGCCATAATAAGGTCGACCTTTGCCGCAACGAAGTTTGTTGTAATGGTAGTGCAGTTTGTGACCTCGCCGTTTGCGTTTTGGAAGTCAAATTTAACGTGATCCTCGCCGAGCTTGTCTATAAGACCCTTTTTAAAGCCTTCCGTAGCCTTGTCGAGAGCGTCGTGCTCTATCAGCTGGCAAATGCCGACGTTGAACACCTTGTCGCCAAGATCGGGATTGCTTGCAGCACCCGCGCCCGATCCGTTCGACGAGCCGCCCTGGCTGCAGGCAGTCATTGAAAACGCCATAACGGATGCCNNTGCCGCAGCAGCCGCCAAAATTCTTTTTAATTTCATAGTTTTCTCTCCTTTTATTCTGTCGCTATAATAACGTTTTAAAGCCACAGCGATTTAACTTTCCAAAGCCAAAATCGCACACTAGTAATTATAGCACACATTATCCGATTTGACAACGAGATTTTTCGACAAGCAAACAAAATCGGAGATTTTTTGTTAAATGTGCTGAATTTGACACGGTTTTTTCCGGTGCATTAACAACGCTTTTCACAAAAAAA
>DILZ01000013.1:0-869 GCA_002425305.1 Ruminococcaceae bacterium UBA5579 | reverse complement strand
AATTAGCTATTGATCATCAAACTTGCACTATCAACCGTTACTCGCCCATATCTTCTTCTACAACAGGCTCTTCCGCTTCCTCGACGGGCTTCTCCGGGAGCTTCGCGCCGCACTTGGGGCAAAAAGCGTTGTCGTTGTCGGTCTTTATGCCGCAGGAAGGACACGCTACCTTGCCTTTAAGCTCGTCAAGCTGCTTTTCGATATCGGTAAGCTCTGTGTTGGCAGCATCGATCTCCGCAACAAGCGCGTCGAAAGCCTCAGTGTCCTTTTCGCCGGACTTCGACATATCGTAAACAAGCGCGCCCAGCTTCTCATACTTGCTCTTTATTTCGCTGTTGAGCTGGCCGGACTTGATCTTCAGCTTGGAAGCGCGAATAGCCTCATTCGTCTTTTTTCCGGTCGTTGCTGCAACATTTTTGGTGGTGTTGATCACATTATCCACAAAACTCATCGTAGATCTCCTTTCAAAATCAAGAAAACTCGGGGCGGCATTGCCCATTAAAATAATTATAACACATCTTTCTTTTTTTTTCAAGTATTTTGGAATAATATTTTCGACCTCCGTCAAAAATATTCCATAAAATGGAAGACACATTGCACAAAAAAGCCTATTATGTGTTGCGGTTTGATGTGAAAAAAAGAGAAAAAGGTTACAAAATCGTAACATTTTCAGTAAAAATGGTTACAAAGCCGTCACACTCCTTGACATTTTGCGGATTTTGGTGTATATTATTAAAGTAATTATTATACAAAAGACCGCGCGTTGGTTAAGATAAAACCGCGCCGCGCGGCAGACGTGCTTAAATTTGGGGGAACAGGAGAACAAGATATGTTGACAGAAACAACACTTTGTATGGGCTGTATGAACG
>DILZ01000112.1:10340-12572 GCA_002425305.1 Ruminococcaceae bacterium UBA5579 | reverse complement strand
CGCAGATTAAAGCAATTAGCCGACAGGATAAACGAAGAACCCGAATGGCTTCAACAATTTTACCAAATTAGGTTACAAACAGAGGGGATTAAGCTATAATAATTCACCCACCACAAATTTTTGCGGTGGGTCTTGCAATTTACAACAAAATATGGTATAATAGAAGCAAGAGTTTTTTTAGAAACAAGAAGCAAGAGTATTAAGAGACAGGACGTAAAGGTTATATTTCTTGCCTCTTGCATCTAAATTTCTAATTATCTAAAAGGGTAGGACAAAAATGGCTAAACAATCAAATTACAACGATTTAAAGGCGCTGAAAGGACCTGATCAGGTGCGTCTGCGCCCCGCAGTAATATTCGGCTCGGACAGTATCGAGGGCTGCCGGCACTCGGTTTTCGAGATCATTTCGAACTCAATTGACGAGGCGCGAGAGGGCTTCGGAAAGAAGATCGTCATCACGCTTTGGGCGGACAAGTCCGTTACCGTTGAGGACTTCGGGCGCGGTATTCCGATAGACTTCAACAAGGGTGAGGACAAATATAATTGGGAGCTTGCGTTCTGTACTCTGTACGCCGGCGGAAAGTACGACAACAACAGCGGCGAGAATTACTCGTTCGCGTTGGGCTTGAACGGCTTGGGCTTGTGTGCGACGCAGTTTGCGAGCGAGTATATGGAAGTTGAGAGCTGCAACGGCACCTGGAAATATTCGCTGCGATTTGAAAAAGGTTTTAATGTGACGGACGATGAACGCGGGTTCGTCAAGTCAAAAACCGATAAAACGGGCACTAAGATACATTGGAAGTCCGATCTTGAGGTGTTTACCGATATCGACATCGGCGCGGAGTATCTTGACGATATGCTGCGCCGACAGGCGGTCGTTAACGGCGGCGTGGAGTTTCTGCGCCGTGTTGAGAATGAATCAGGTGAATTTGATGAGAAAACGTTCTTTTATGAGGACGGTATTTTCGATTACTTGAAAGAGGTGGTCGGCGATAAGTCGCTCACCGTGCCGCAGTATTGGCAGGCTCAGCGGCAGGGAAAGGACCGCGAGGACAAGGAAGAGTATAAGCTGAAAATGAACGTTGCGTTCACGTTCTCCAAGGAACTGCATTTCGCGGAGCATTACCATAATTCCTCGTGGCTGGAGCACGGCGGCTCGCCCGATGACGCGATGAAACGCGCGTTTCTGTCGCAGATAGACAGCTATCTTAAAACCAACAACAAGTACAACAAGGGCGAGAAGTCGATAAAATGGGACGATATCGCGGATTGTTTGATATTTATATCGTCTAACTTTTCAACGCAGGCAAGCTACGCCAACCAGACGAAAAAAGCCGTCACAAACGTGTTTATCAAGGACGCGATGACGGAATGGCTGAAGCACCAGCTTGAGGTGTACTTCCTTGAGAACCCCGATGAGGCTGTGAAGATAGCCGAGCGGGTCCTTGTGAACAAGCGTTCGCGCGAGAACGCGGAAAAGGTGCGCTCGACGAGCATTGCAAGCCTTTCCGCGAAAATAGACCTCACCAACCGCATAGACAAGTTCGTTGACTGCCGCAGCCGCGACGTGTCGCGCCGCGAGGTGTACATCGTGGAGGGCGATTCGGCGCTCGGTTCGGTCAAACTTGCTCGTGACGCGGAGTTCCAGGCGGTCATCCCGGTGCGCGGCAAGATACTAAACTGCCTTAAAGCGAGCTATGATAAGATATTCAAGTCCGAGATAATCACGAATCTCATCAAGGTGCTTGGGTGCGGGGTCGAGGTGAAGTCCAAAGCGAACAAAAACCTCAACTCTTTTAATATAGACAATCTGCGGTGGAACAAGGTAGTTATCTGCACAGATGCGGACGTGGACGGATTTCAGATACGCACGCTAATCCTTACGATGATACAGCAGCTTTGCCCAACGCTTATTGAGCGCGGCTACGTTTATATTGCGGAGTCGCCGCTTTATGAGATAAACAGCGGACAGAACACATACTTTGCTTACACCGAAGCGGAGAAAACGAAGATACTCGGAAAGATAGGCGAAAAAAAGTACACGATACAGCGCTCAAAAGGTCTTGGCGAGAACGACCCCGATATGATGAGCCTCACGACGATGAACCCCGAAACGCGCCGCCTAATCAAGGTAACGCCGACCAACGCGGAGCAGACCAGGAAGATGTTCGACGTGTTGCTCGGCAACGACCTCGACGGACGCAAGGAGTTTATCCGCGAAAACGGTAAATA
>DILZ01000112.1:10145-10322 GCA_002425305.1 Ruminococcaceae bacterium UBA5579 | reverse complement strand
TAATAGCGATTAGTTGTTAGTTAGTTTTTAGTTTTGGAGTGGAATAGGAATTGAAGAAAAAGACAGTTAAAAAGAGCGAAAAATCGGCGGTCAACGCATATATAGAAAATTCGGGATTGGTCGTTGAAAGCGACATTGTGAACACTCTCGAGGAGAACTATATGCCCTATGCGATGA
>DILZ01000112.1:1532-10117 GCA_002425305.1 Ruminococcaceae bacterium UBA5579 | reverse complement strand
TCGCACCGCAAGCTGCTGTACACGATGTACAAAATGGGTCTGCTGAACGGCGGCAGAACGAAATCCGCGAATATCGTCGGACAGACAATGCGCCTTAACCCGCACGGCGACGCGGCGATATACGAAACAATGGTGCGTTTGGCGCGCGGAAATGAAGCTCTGCTGCACCCGTATGTCGACAGCAAGGGCAACTTCGGAAAGGCGTACAGCCGCGATATGGCGTATGCCGCCAGCCGTTACACCGAGGCAAAGCTTGATAACATCAGCGCGGAGCTGTTCTCGGACATCGACAAGGACGCGGTGGATATGGTGCCGAATTACGACAACACCATAACAGAGCCGAGCCTTTTCCCGGTGCGGTTTCCCGCAGTTCTCGTGAACTCGAATTTCGGACTTGCTGTTTCAATGGCGAGCAACATCTGCTCGTTCAATCTTGCGGAGGTTTGCGAAACGACGGTCGCGCTGATAAAAAATCCCGAACATAACGCGCTTTCCACGCTCAAAGGACCCGATTTCCCGGGTGGCGGATATATCGTTTACGACGAAGCTGAAATGGAAAAGATATACCGCACCGGATTAGGATCGGTGAAGGTTCGCGCAAAGTATAGCTTTGACAAGGACGCGCGGTGTATCGAAGTGACGCAGATACCGCCGACGACCACCGTCGAGGCGATAATCGACCGTGTTGTCGATTTGGTTAAGGAAGGCAAGGTAAAGGAGATATCCGACGTTCGCGACGAAACCGACCTTTCGGGTTTGCGGCTTGCGTTCGATCTAAAAAAGGGCTACGACCCCGATACGGTGATGTTAAAGCTGTTTAAGCTAACGCCGTTGCAGGAGAATTTCAACTGCAACTTCAACGTACTGATAGCGGGAACGCCGCGCGTAATGGGCGTTTACGAGATACTCAGCGAGTGGACGGAGTTCCGCCGCCAGTGCGTAAAGCGCCGGATTTACTTTGATCTGGGCAAAAAAAAGGAAAAGCTGCATCTGTTGACAGGTTTAAAAAAGATATTAATGGATATCGATTACGCAATTAAGCTTATCAGAGAAACGGAGGAGGAAGCGGAGGTCGTTCCCAATCTGATGATAGGGTTCGGGATAGACGAGCCGCAGGCAGAATACGTTGCCGAGATAAAGCTGCGTCACATCAACCGCGAGTATATTCTTAAACGCACCGAGGAAACCGACAAGCTCGCCGAGGAGATAGCGGAGATGGAGGAGATACTGAACTCTCCGAAGAAGATCGACAAGGTGATTATTGATGAACTGAACGAAGTTGCGAAAAAATATTCTCAGCCGCGCCGCACGCAGTTCCTGTACGACATAGTGGAGGACATCGAGATAGAGGAGGAGCAGCCCGAGGGCTATCCCGTAAACGTGTTCTTCACGCGCGAGGGTTACTTTAAGCAGATAACGCCGAAAAGTTTGCGAATGTCAAGCGAGCAGAAGCTCAAGGAAAACGACGAGGTGATCTTCACGGCGGAGGTATCCAGTAACTCCGAGCTGTTGTTCTTCACCAATCAATTCAAGTGCTATAAATCGCGGTGCGCCGATTTTCCCGAAACAAAAGCGTCCGTTATGGGCGATTACGTTCCTGCAAAGCTGGGAATGGAGGACGGCGAAACGCCTATCTATATGGCGGTGACGGAGAGCTTCTCCGAAATGCTTGTCATTTTCTTCAAGAACGGCAAGTGCGCGAAAATTCCGCTTTCCTCGTTTGAAACGAAAACCAAGCGCAAGGTGCTTTTGAACGCGTATTCCGCGTTGTCGCCCGTTGTGGCGATGTTCACGATCACCGAGGACTGCGATTTTGTGCTGAAATCGACAGCGGGCAAGGTCATTATGTTCAACACCGCGCTGATACTCGCAAAATCCGCTCGCGACACGCAGGGAGTTCAGGTAATGCGCCTTACAAAGGCGGAGCTTGCGGGCGTGTACACGGCGGAGAGCGTTGACGTTGANNNNCTGTTCCTGCGGCGGGTCTGCTGTCCAATGACGATATCGATCAGATGAAACTGATTTGACGAAAGGCGGCGATGATACGATTATGAGTGAAAATCACCCTGTACCGAAATGGGCAGACTTACTTCCGGATGGCGAGTTTATCAGCTATCTTCCGAGCTATGTGGGCGGGAAGTATTTCGATCTGTTTGACGAGTTCAGCTATCCGTGCGAGGAAACGGGCGATATAACATATTATGTTTACAATCCCGTGAAGCACGGCGCAGAGCCGAACGGCAAGTATCCCGTGCTGTTGTGGCTGCACGGAGCGACCAACGGACTTAACGGAAAGTTCTGTATCTGCAATTGCGGCGGCGAGCTGTTCGCTTCTCCGGAGTATCAGCGCGCGATGGGCGGCGGAGCGTACATTGTCGTGCCGCTTGCAAACGAAAAGATGGACGATAACGGCAAGCTCACCGAAACGTTTTCCGAGAAGTATTTCAAGCCTTTGAAGGGCATTATAGAGCGTATAAACGGAGAGGGGAACGTTGGGAAGATATTCGCAATGGGCGGCTCGCTTGNNCTTGGCGGCTGGATGACGTGGAAGCTTGCCGAGAAGTTCCCCGAAACGTTTGACGGGATTATCCCGATCTCGACGGGCTATGTGCCGATAGACGGGCGGCTGGAGAACATCGCGCGGCATAACATCGCGGTTTTCGTGACGATCGGACAGCACGATGAAACGCTGGATTTCGCGAAGGATATCGCGCCGCGCATACCCAAGATGGAGGAGCTTGGATTTTTAACGTATTTTCCCGAATGGGTAAAAAACGGCGACGGCGGCGTTGCCTCGCTGTTTTACGGCTGGGAAATGGGACAGCACTGTATGATAAATCAGGTTCAGGCGAATTTGATGTACGATGACGGAAAGCCTTATTTTGAGCGGCTTCCGCACGGAGTAACGGGCTGGATAAAAGAAGTTTGTAATAAATGACACGGAGGTAATGTACAATGTTGACTGATATTGAGATCGCTCAGCAAGCGAAAATGATGAAGATAGGGCAAATCGCGCAGAAGCTTGGCATTTCCGAGGAGGAGCTAGAGCCTTACGGGCACTATAAGGCGAAGCTCTCGCAGAAGCTGTTTGACCGCGTCAAGGACAACAAGGACGGTAAGCTGATTTTGGTGACCGCTATAAACCCCACACCCGCAGGCGAGGGCAAGACCACCACGTCGGTGGGACTTTGCGAGGGAATGAACAAGATCGGCAAGAAGACGTGCGTCGCGCTGCGCGAGCCGTCGCTCGGCCCTGTGTTCGGTGTTAAGGGCGGTGCTGCAGGCGGCGGATACTCGCAGGTCGTGCCTATGGAGGACATCAATCTGCATTTTACCGGCGATATGCACGCTATCACAGCGGCGAATAACCTGCTTGCGGCGATGATAGATAACCATATCCAACAGGGCAATTCGCTTAATATTGACGTTCGCCGTATACTGTTCAAACGCTGCCTTGATATGAATGACCGCGCTCTGCGCAACTGCGTTGTCGGAATGGGCGGCAAAGTAAACGGCGTTCCTCGCGAGGATCACTTCCAGATCACCGTAGCAAGTGAGATAATGGCGATCTTGTGCTTAGCGAGCGATCTGAATGACCTTAAAAAGCGTCTTGGTAACATTCTTGTTGCGTATACTTATGACGACAAGCCCGTGTTCGCGCGCGATCTGAATGCTGTCGGCGCTATGACCGCGCTGCTCCGCGACGCGATAAATCCGAACCTCGTGCAGACGCTTGAAAACAATCCTGCGATAATTCACGGCGGTCCGTTCGCGAATATCGCGCACGGGTGCAACTCCGTAAGAGCGACTAAGCTTGCGCTGAAGCTCGCGGATTATGTCGTGACAGAGGCGGGCTTCGGCAGCGACCTCGGAGCGGAGAAGTTCTTTGATATAAAGTGCCGTGCGGCGGGTCTGAAGCCCGATTGCGTGGTGCTTGTTGCGACTATCAGAGCGTTGAAATACAACGGCGGCGTTGCAAAACCCGACCTTGCGGAGGAGAACCTTGAAGCACTGCAAAAGGGCATTGTGAACCTCGGCGTGCATATCGAAAATATGCGTTCGTTCGGAGTTTCGGTAGTCGTTGCTATCAACCACTTTGCTACCGATACAGACGCGGAGATCGCTGTTGTCCGCGAATATTGCGAGAAAATGGGCGCGAAAGTCGCGTTTTCGGACGTGTTCGCAAAGGGCGGCGAGGGCGCGATAGACCTTGCGAACGAAGTGGTAAGCGCCGTTGAGAACGAAACGAGCAATTTTGCTCCCATATACGACGAGAAGCTCACGATAAAAGAAAAGGTGGAGATCATCGCAAAGAATATCTACCGTGCAGACGGAGTGGTCTACGCCGCCAAAGCGGAAAAGGCGATAAAGGACATAGCGGCGCTGGGGCTTGACAGAGTGCCTGTATGCGTTGCGAAAACGCAGTATTCGCTGTCCGACGACCCCGCGAAGCTTGGTAAGCCGGAGGGCTTCGAGATAACGGTAAGCGACGTTCGGGCAAGCTCCGGGGCGGGCTTTGTGGTAATTTACACCGGCGATATTATGACTATGCCGGGTCTGCCCAAAGTACCGAGCGCGGAGAAGATTGACGTTGACGATAACGGCGTTATCTCGGGGCTGTTCTGATGGAGTTTGTCACGAAAAGTGAGAACGAAACGCGGGAGCTTGCAAAAGAAATCGCGGAGAAGCTATGCGCGGGCGATGTGATACTGTACAGCGGCGAAATGGGCGCAGGCAAGACCGCGTTCACAAAGGGACTTGCGGAGTATTTTGGCACGGAAGATGAAGTTACAAGTCCGACATTCGCGTTGGTTCACGAATATCCCGGTCGCGTTCCAATCTTCCACTTTGACCTGTACAGAATATCTGGCTTTGACGATCTTTACGCGATAGGGTTCTTTGATTATCTCGACCACGGCGGTATTCTGGCAGTCGAGTGGAGCGAGAATATTCCCGGTCTGGAGGACGAGCTGGAAAGCGTCGTTAAGATCGGAATTGAAAAGCTCGGTGAAAACGAACGGAGGATAACCGTTTCGGGAAAACATTTCGATTGAGTTGCGCAAGGGTGGTGAGCGAATGATCTTAGGCATTGATTCCTCGGCGATATCGGCGGGCTGTGCGCTTGTCGAGGGCGATAAAATTGTTGCGGAGGAGTATCTTAACACACGGCACACACACTCCGAAACGCTTTTGCCGATGATAAGCGGAATGTTAAAGAGCGCGGGCGTTGAGCTTTCCAGCGTGGATAAAATAGCGGTAAGCGCGGGACCCGGCTCGTTTACGGGACTGCGTATCGGGATATCCACCGCGAAAGGACTTGCGGACGCGGCTCAAAAGCCGTGTGTTGCCGTTTCCACGCTTGAAGCGACAGCATATAATTTTATAGGTACGGACGGCATTGTCTGCGCGTGTATGGACGCTCGCTGCAAGCAGGTATACAACGCGCTGTTCAAGTCGGAAAACGGCGTTATAACGCGGCTTTGCGAGGATAGAGCGATCTCCGCCGCCGATCTTTCCGCAGAGCTTGCCGAAATCAGCGGTAACGTCATTTTGGCGGGCGACGGTGCGGAGCTTATGCACGCGTTTACTGAGGAGAAATACGCGCTTGCGCCGTCATTATTGCGGTATCAGCGCGGCAGCGGAGTGTGCTTTGCGGCGCGGAACGCTCCCGAACTCTCTCCCGCCGCGCTTATGCCGACTTACCTCAGACTTCCTCAAGCGGAGCGCGAAAGGCTGGCGAAAGTCGATAATGCGTAAGGAGGACAAATGAATACGACACGTTTTGAAGCGTTCGGCGAACTTTGCTCTCAAAAGCTGCCCGATGAGATAAATAAAATATTGAATACCGTCAAGGGTGAAAAGATATGCGCGATAGGGTTCATAACAACCGATGATTTTTACGGCTTTTATTTGACGTGGAATAACAGCGGTAACATCAATGAGTATTTCGAATGGAAAAACGGACTTAATCCCGATTTCCTTTATCAACCCCTTGTAGATATTGTTGACGGTTGTAAGGATATTGATTTTTGCGTTCCGTCCGACGAAAAGTGGGATTTCGCGCAAGCACTGCTTTCCGTATTGGAAAAGAGTATCAAGCAGATCCCCGAGGAAATATTCCGAAAAAACGGCTTTAAGAGAGAGGGCGTTCTCTTCTTTTCAACGATGGGCGACGGCGATTACATTCAAGCGATGATGGATGCCTCGGTAAAAATGTTCAATACGTCGGAAACACTTGAGGCATTCGGAATTTCGCGGTAATTTTTATAGCGTGGGTGAACGGGTTTAAATACGTTTTTTTGATGTGGGATCAGTAATGCATATCGGAATTTTTAGGGGTTATAATGAGGGAAAATTTTGAAACGCTTAATGGAGGGCGCAAAGGAAAAATTAAAAGGTATGGCGATAAGGTGATTCGTCCTGCCAATGAATGGTCGTCAAATGTCCATAAATTTCTTGATTTTATTATAAAAGAAGGATTTAATTTTGTTCCAAAGCCTTATGGATTTACAGAAAATAACGAAGAAATATTATCGT
This sequence comes from Ruminococcaceae bacterium UBA5579, assembly GCA_002425305.1. Taxonomy (GTDB): domain Bacteria; phylum Bacillota; class Clostridia; order Oscillospirales; family Ruminococcaceae; genus CAG-115. Next base: position 3,580 of record DILZ01000112.1, on the reverse strand, counting down.
TTGTTATAGGAACGGCATATAATTATCCCCTCCCCGAAATCTTTCGTAAGGACGATATGATCATTCGTTCAGCAGAGCTTTTGAAAAAGTATCATAAATTAGGAAAAAAATATATAAAGGTACTGAACGGAAGTGAGAAGTGGATGCTTCCGAAAGTTGATCCGGTTGAGGTTATGTGCCATGGGGATTTTGCACCTTATAATGTTACATTGATCGATGAGAAGCCGGTTGGCATTATTGATTTTGATACTCTTCATCCCGGACCGGCACTTTGGGATGTGGCATATGCTGTTTATCGTTGGATACCGTTTACGAGTACGGAAAATCCCGACCATTATGATGATATTGATGAGCAGATAAGAAAAGTAAGTCTTTTTATGGACGCTTACAATGCTACTTTGCAGCAACGTGAAGACCTACCGAAAATAATGGTTCAAAGACTTAACGCTCTTATAAGTTATATGACAGCACAAGCAAATGATGGAAATGAAGATTTTGCAAAAAATCTTGAAGATGGTCATATCTTGACTTACAAGAATGATATAAACTATATTAGTAAGAATGAGAGGAAAATTATCAATGGAATAAAAAAGGGTTGATTTTATTACGAAACTGAAGCAGAAGTCCGGGAATTATCTAAAAAACTTAAAGTATTTTCCCGCCTTTTAAACCAAACAAATAAGAATTTGTAGGAGGCTGCATAAATGAATGTAATAGAAGCGATAACAGACCGTCATAGTTATCGAGGTAAGTATAAATCAACACTCGTTCCGCGAGACGACCTCATCACGATTATGAAAGCGGGATTGGACGCACCGTCCGGCTGCAACAAGCAAACAACGAGCTTTATCGCGGTAGACGACAAGGAAACATTGGAAAAGCTGCACGAGATCATAGACCCGCCTGTTGGTGAGACCGCGCCGGCTATGATATGTGTTCTGACGCAAAGAATAAACGCGTACAGGGACAGGTGCTTCGCGGTGCAGGATTATTCGGCGGCTATCGAGAATATGCTGCTGGCGATTACGGAGCTTGGGTATCAAAGCTGTTGGTACGAGGGTCATATTACGGACGAGGACAAGATCGGCTGTAAAATGGCGCAGATACTGAATGTTCCCGATGATTATGAATTGGTCTGCTTTCTTCCTGTGGGAATCGCCGAAACAGAGCCAGATTGCCCGAAAAAAAGGCTTTTGAAGAAAGAGCCTGGTTCAATACTTTTCACGGGGAAGGGTGAGCGAAGCTGGGTTTATAAGGAGGTATCGGTATGAAAACCGCTCTTATCGTTATTGATATGCAAAATGACTATCTTTACGAAAAAAGGAAGAAGATCTTTTCGTATAACACCGAGCAATTAACTTCCTCCGTAAACGAACTTATACACCAATATAAAGATAAAGGCTGCGATGTGATTTATATCCGCCATATAATTCAAAATCTGCCTACAAACCGCCTGTTGTTCGGATATTCCATCGCGGGAACGGAGGGCGCGGAGTTTTACGGCGGATTAGACATCGTTTCGGACTATTGTTTTGACAAGCTGGTCGGTGATGCGCTTTCAAACAAGAAACTTAGAGAGCTTGTACGGGATAAAGGCTATGACGTACTTCATCTCTGCGGCTTGGACGAATGTGGTTGTGTTACTTCAACCGCGTTGGGAGCCGCAAAAAGAGGGATCAAAGCCGAAATACTCCGCAAGGGTACGGCGACGGTTTTCCTCGAAAAGAAAGTCGAAAAAGCTCATAAAAAGCTGAATAAAGCGGGAATAAGCTTTATTTAAATTCCGAATAAAATAATGCTTCGGATTTTGTAAGGGGGGAGTGTTATGGACCTAACAAGCTTTAAATGGACGCGGCAGCCGAAAAGCTGCAATATTGACGGCGATAAGGTGGAGATCGTCACCGCGCCGCACACCGATCTGTGGCAGAGGACGTACTATCATTTTCAGAACGATAACGCGCCGGTATTCCAGACGGAGACCGATGAGAGGTTTTTCAGCTTTACTGTGAAAACGGATTTTTCCGATAGTCATCACCGTTTCGATCAGT
>DILZ01000112.1:0-1438 GCA_002425305.1 Ruminococcaceae bacterium UBA5579 | reverse complement strand
CGACCACCGCCATTCCCGCGGCGATAAAAACTATGTGGTATCGGTTCAGCCGCCGCGAGGACGATTACTGTATCGAATGTTCCGAGGACGGTGAAAATTTCAGTCAGATGCGGATCTGTCATATGAACAAAGGCAATGAGAGGATCCGGTTTGGGATCTATGCCTGCTCGCCGGAGGATTCTTCGTTCAAGGCTGTTTTTACCGATATGAAGCTTACCGAATGTCTGTGGAACGCCCACGACGGACAACAGCCCGACTGACGGGTTGCTCCCGAATCGGGGAAATAGTTAAAGTATAATAAGGAGTGAGATTATGATTGCAATAGGCTGCGATCACGGCGGCTACGAGCTGAAGCTCGCCGTGGAAAGCAATTTGAAGGAGCAGGGCGTTGATTTTATCGATTGCGGCTGCGGCGGTGAAAAGGTGGATTACCCCGATATCGCCGTGAAGGTCTGCGAGGAAATCACAAGCGGCGAATGTGACAAGGGTATCCTTATCTGCGGCACAGGCATCGGAATGTCGATGTGCGCGAATAAAATCGCGGGAATACGCGCTGCGGTGTGCGGAGATACGTTTTCGGCAAAGTACACAAGACTGCACAACGACGCGAACGTCCTTTGTATGGGCGGACGTGTGATCGGCGCGGGGCTTGCGTTGGAAATAGTCCGCGAGTTTCTTAACAACGAATTTGAAGGCGGCAGACACGTTGCCCGCCTTGATAAAATGAAAAATTTGGAGGGGAAATAAAATGGCTGATTTAGAGAATGTTATAGTCTGCGACCACCCGCTGGTACAGCACAAGGTAACGCTTCTGCGCGACAAGAACACGGGCTCTAAGGAGTTCCGCGAGCTGGTGCACGAAATTTCGATGTTTATGTGCTATGAGGCGACGCGCGACCTGCCTCTTAAGGACGTGCAGATACAAACGCCGCTCGGTGTTCTTGCGAATTCAAAGGTGATAAGCGGGCGCAAGCTGGCGTTCGTGCCGATAATGCGCGCGGGACTGGGAATGGTCGACGGCGCGTTGGCGCTCGTTCCGACCGCTAAGGTGGGTCACGTCGGTATCTACCGCGACAAGCAGAACGACAATATCGCAATCGATTATTACCGCAAGTTTCCGTTCGATATCGCCAACCGCGAGGTCATCATTCTCGATCTTATGCTGGCGACGGGTGTTTCGGCGGTCAAGACGGTCGATCTTGTTAAGGACGCGGGCGCAAAGAACATCAAGTTTATGTGTGTGCTTGCGTGTCCGGACGGCATAAAAGCGCTTCACGACNNCCCCGGATGTTCAGATAATCTGCGGCGCGGTTGACGAGGGACTTAACGAAGACCTTTACATAATTCCCGGTATCGGCGACGGCGGAGACCGGCTTTTTGGCACAAAATAAGTCGAAGTCAAGGCAACATAAAAATGCTCTCTGCCCCGCGCAGCGGG
>DILZ01000038.1 GCA_002425305.1 Ruminococcaceae bacterium UBA5579 | reverse complement strand
CAGCATATAACAAAACACAAACGAAATTATCCAGCACGGGGCAAGCTGCTTAAGCGTTTCTCCCGCGCCCGTCTTTTTTCCGGAAACTTCAGCCATAGCAATACTCCTTTGTAACGAAAATCATTGCACAAACGTAAAAAAAGACAAAAGAGCCGCTTGAGGGCGGCTCTAACAGAATCAACAAATCAACCGGCTCTCTGGACAAGACCCGAACGCAGGCAGCGTGAGCAAACATTAACTCTGCAGGGAGTTCCGTTTACGATAGCCTTTACCTTTTTTACATTGGGCTTGAACGTTCTGTTTGAGCGTCTGTGAGAGTGAGATACCTTGATACCGAAGGTAACGCTCTTTCCGCAAATTTCGCACTTAGCCATATATGACACCGCCTTTCAAATGAGGGCATACCCCTAATATTTTATCAGTAACAAATTGTATTATAACATAATTCGCCTCAAAATGCAAGTACTTTTTCGCGCCCGTGAGATTTTTGTGGATTATGCACAATCAAAGCACGACAAATCCGATCTTTTTATGTACCTTTTGCAGAGTTTTACGACTCGCCTTGAACGCTTTTTCTGCGCCCTGCTTCATACAGCTCTCGATGTAGCCCTTATCCGCGCTGACACGCTTGTACTCCGCCTGCATCGGCGCAAGCTTGTCGGCNNGGTCCCACCGCGAGCTTGAATTCACCGTAGCCCTTGCCCTTGAACTCCGCCTCTATCTCCTCGAACGTCTTGTCAGTAACCGCGCCGTAGATCGACATCAGATTGATTATGCCGTCCTTGCCCTCTCTTGCGCAGACCTCCGTTTCGCTGTCCGTCACCGCTCTCTTGAACTTGCGGATCACCGTGTCGCGGTCGTCTAGCACCCACACGGAAGCGTTCGGGTTCTCGTCCGATTTGCTCATCTTCTTTATCGGGTCTTGCAGCGACATCACCTTGGCGGTGGATTTTGTGATATAACCCTCCGGCATTGTGAACACGTCGCCGTAAATTCCGTTGAAGCGCTGGCAGATATTGCGCGCAAGCTCCAGGTGCTGAAGCTGATCCTGTCCCACGGGCACCAAATCCGCCTGATACAGCAGAATATCCGCCGCCATAAGCACGGGATAAGTGAACAGACCCGCGTTGATGTTTTCGGGGTGCTTTGCGGATTTGTCCTTGAACTGCGTCATACGCGAAAGCTCGCCGAACTGCGCGTAACAATTGAGTATCCACGCAAGCTCCGAGTGGTTGGGGTTGTGTCCCTGCACGAACAGCGTGGATTTTTCGGGGTCAAGTCCGCACGCTATCAGCAGCGCGTAGCTCTCCTTGATCTGCGCGCGGAGCTTTACGGGGTCTTGCCGCACGGTTATCGAGTGCAGATCCGCGATACCGTAGGTGCAGTCAAACTCGTCCTGCATTTTTACCCAGTTCTGCATTGCTCCCAGATAGTTGCCCAGATGAGGGGTGTTGGTGGGCTGAATAAGACTTAAAATGCGTTTTTTCTTTTGTTCTTCCATAATATAATGTTTCCTTTCTTGAAACAGAGCTTATCTTTTCATTGTTTCTCCGACTCCGACGGGGAAAACAATAAAAAGAAATTTAATATTTAATAACAAGCAACACTGTTTACGGGGAATGTCATCATCACCAACGCCGCTAGCCAAAGCGTGATGACGACCGTTTTTATCGCTAAAAATATCCTGCGGTTTCTATGAAGATGTTCGGGCTTTGATATCAGCTCGGGGTGAACCGACAATCCCGTAAGTGCTATGTAAGCAGCCGCCATAATCATCATTACGACAACAGTGTGTGTCTCTTTGAACGACTTCGTGGCTATGTAAAAAGCAAGAGACGCTGCCATCAGAACTCCGCAGAGTATTTCGGTGATTTTTTCGCTTGTTGTGTACGGTATTTTTTCGGGAATGTTATCTGCGTTTTTCATAAGTACTGCTTTCCTCACCGTTATTTAAAATAGCTTTTTGCACACGCGCTCAAAATCTCAACGCCCTTGTCTATCTGCTCATCGGTGGGGGTGGAGAAGTTCAGGCGGAACGAGTGCGAAACCGCGCTTTCATCACTCAAAAACGCGTTGCCCGGCACTACCGCCACCTTCTGATGAACCGCTTCCGTGCAAAACGCGTTCATATCGTACTTTTCGGGGATAGTCGCCCAAATGAACAGTCCGCCCTGCGGCTCGGAATAGGTGACACATTCCGGCATTTGCGCTTTCAGAGCGTTCGCCATACGTGTGTATTTTTGGCGGTAGATTCCCTGTAACCGCTTTAAATGCTCGTTGAAATCAACGGTAGTCACAAACTTATATGTGAGCATCTGCGCCCAGATATTCGTATGGACGGTGCTGGTCTGCAAGCCGACAACGGCTTTGCCGACAAGTTCGCTCTCGCCGCACAGATATCCCACGCGAAGCCCCGGAGCGAGCGTTTTTGAGAACGTTCCCGCATACAGCACGTTGCCCTTTGTATCAATGGATTTGTAGCTCGGAACGGGTTCGCCCGCAAAGCGAAGATCGCCGTAGGGATTGTCCTCGAGTATGTATATCCCGTACTTTTCCGCCAGCGCGAGTATCGCTTTTCTGCGCTCGAGAGATGTGGTGTTGCCTGTCGGATTCTGAAAATTCGGGATAGTATAGAGAAATTTCGCGGTCGTATACTCTTTCAGAGCCGCCTCCAGCTTTTCGGGGAGTATGCCGTCGCTGTCCGTGGGAAGTCCGACAAGCTTCACACCGTAGCTTCTGAACGCGTTCAGCGAGCCGATGAAGCTGGGATCCTCACACAAGATAACGTCGCCCTCGTTGCAGAGTATCTTCGCCGTCGTTTCGATAGCCTGCTGAGCGCCCGCCGTAACAACGACCATATCGCTCTCCGCGAACATATTCTTAGACCGCAGATCGTTTTCGAGCCACTTTCGCAGCGGTGCGTAGCCCTCCGTCACCGAATACTGGAGCGCGTTTATCGGCTCGCTCGCGAAGATCTCATCGGAAAGCTTCTTTATCGTTTCTACGGGGAACGCTTCCGGCGCGGGATTTCCCGCCGCAAAACTGATGACCTCCGGGTCCGCCGTAAACTTCAATATCTCGCGTATCGCGGACGGAGCAAGCCCCGAAACCTTATTGGAAAACGGTTTAAGCATTTTCTCACCTCGTGTTATTACTTATGCCTGCTGCTTATGCGATGTGCTGCGCCATAAGACTTGATACAACATCGCTTAATTATTATACCACACTTTTTCAGATTTGTAAAGTCATCAAGCGGATTTTTTCCGATAGGCTCAAACTTTTTTCCAAAACCTCTTGACAAACAGTTGACGATGTGTTATAATTTCTATGTTACGAATGTTCCATTACGCATATGGGGGTATAGCTCAGTTGGGAGAGCGCTTGCTTCGCATGTAAGAGGTCAGGGGTTCGAATCCCCTTATCTCCACCAAAACACAAAAGCCGCATTGTTAAGCGGCTTTTTTTGTTTTATTACAGTAAAATTCTCCGTGGCGTTTATTATAACACATCATTGACAAAGCTACAAGATTTTTACGTTTATTCCAAAATATTATTGACATTTTGTGGGAGATGCTGTACAATTAGTACATCATTAATATGAAAAGAATGCGTTCTGCGAAATCTGAAAGGATGACAAATATGTCTGCATTGGAAACGGGGGTAAATAGCCGCGGAACTTTTGAAAAATATTATCAATAGTACTACCATACCGTTTTTAATTACATACTAAAAAAGGATCTCAAATTTCGAGTTGGATGCAGAGTTGCAAGGTTTTGATGTGGGGAGATATTTTGCGTAAGCATACCCGCTTACACCGTTATATTTTACATAATACCAATTGCCGGAGCTTCTGGAAGGATAAACCGTGCACGATTTGCCTTAGGGAATAGAAGAAATCTTCTTTGCGGTGGACGGTTCTTGATTGATATTTAAAGAGCCGTTGCTGTGAGAGATAACAACATTGTTGCCGCAGCTCTTGTGTTTGATTACGGAATTGTTTTCTTTGACCACGCCGTCAGCAACAGCATAAACGGGAGTGTTTTTGGCTTGTTTACCGCCTTACAATTGTTTATACACTTTTCAAACATCGGTGTTACACTAAACGTTCATATTTTGAAAATATTTTTAAAAGTCCCGAAAAGCCGCAAGAAGCTTTAACGCAGAGGTTTTCAATTTATGGCGAATAATGTTGAGATTTTGCTCGGCTTTAAAATTTTTGAAGTACGCGTTTCCGAAAACTTTTCGCCGGGTGCGGACAAAACTTGCAGAAAAACGGCAAGGACCACGATGCCGCTGACAAACTGTTCAATCTTATAAATTAAATTGTGACGATTTTCTTGCAATGCAGCGTAACGAAACATAAGACAGCTCAAAAAACCCCGCCGCAGCCGACGGGGATTTTATTATACGGGCACAAGCCCGGGAGCACGAGTGTTTTTACAGCTCACTGCGGTTTTCCAACGCTTTAACAAGGGTGACATCATCGGCAAACTCCAGCGCCGAACCCGCCGGCAGTCCGTATGCGAGCCGCGTGACCTTTATTCCCATCGGCTTTATCAGCCGCCCGATATACATTGCGGTCGCCTCCCCCTCGACGGTGGGATTTGTAGCCATTATCACTTCCTTGACATCGCCGAGCCTTGCAAGAAGCTCCTTTATCTTAAGCTCCTCAGCAGTTACTCCGTCCATTGGCGACAGCAGCCCGTGAAGCACGTGATACAGCCCCTCATAGCCTCCCGCGCGCTCAAAAGCGGAAACGTCCTTCGGGCTTTCCACCACACATATCTGATCCTTACGGCGATTGTCGTCGGAACAAAGCTCGCATATATCGCGCTCCGTGAAATTCTGACAGCAGCGGCACAGCTTTACGCTTTTGCGCGCTTTTACGAGGTTCTCCGCAAACTCGCAGACCTCCTCCTCCGGCAAATTCAGCATATGATACGCCAATCTCTGCGCGGTTTTTATTCCCACGCCGGGCAGCTTTGCAAACTGCTCCGCCGCCAATGCCAACGGCAATGAAATATGATCGGACATTTTGTTCTACCTTTCCTTTTTGTTTTTTGTCGCGCGGAAACGCCGATTTACAGCTTTATGCGAAAATCGCTGTCGATACGCGCATTGTGGAAATTCTCGGGCAGCTCATACTCTTTGTTGGAGAAGTATACTGCATATTTCGCCGAGCTTTCCGTTACTTTGCCTATCTCGCTGCCGTACAACAGGATATCCGCGTCGGAATCGGAAGCTGCAGAGGCTATCGTCATACCGCCTGCCAAGAACACCACGCCCTCGGCGGAAACAACGTTCATTTTCGGGAGCAAACCCTTCGCAAGCTCGTTCGAGTACACCTCGTTTATTTCAAGCATCTCGGAAAGCTCCTTTACAGCGAGCGCGCCTCCGTAATTCGCGTCGGGCGCAAAAAGCTCCGTTATCTTTACCGCGCCGCGCTCACGCAAGACGCGCGAGATGCCGGTCGAGATACCATCGCCGCCGCCCGAAACGTATACCGACGTGGAGCTTCCGTCAAACACTATCGCCGCAGAGCTGTATGTATTACCGACAAAGCGTATCTCGCGGCGGTTTTGAACTCTTATCACCGATACGGCAATAATAGCCTNNCTTCCGAACCGCGAAAACGTCTTGATATCTCCGAACGCGCAGACGGTCACCGCAAGCGCAAGTATCGCCGCAAGTATCCACGCACCCTCAAAATCCAATGAAAGCGTAAGCGCACGGCATTTTCCAAGGCTCTTCACGATAAGTTCCGCCGCCCTCATCGCCCAATCTATCGGTATGGCGAACAGCGGTATCCGCGTCGCTCCAAGCAACAGCATAAACGTCATTCCCACCACTATTAAGGGCGCGAGCAACAGCGACGTGACCGCGCCGATAAGAGATACGCTCTTAAACAGCGCCGCGCTTATCGGCGTTGTGCAGACAACGGCACAGATCGAGCACGAAAGCGCCGTAACGGTCGGCGAAAGCACGGGCTTTGCCTTATCGGGTATGAACTCGCAAAGCTTTTCCGCAGTGGCGGGACCCACAACTCCCACTCCGAACACGCCAAGCACCGACATCGCAAAACCCGCGTCCACAATGGTGAACGGCGAGAACACCGGTATTACGGTGATAGCTATGCAAAGCGAGTTCAACGGGTTCGATTTTCGGTGAAACAACAGTCCCAGGCTGTAAATAAAGAACATAACCGAAGCGCGCAGCACGGACGGCGAAATACCGTAAAACAGCAGACCCGCCGGCGCATATACAGCTTCTTTCGCGTTGTTCGCGGCAGCTTTTACGGTCGGCTTTCCGAGAACGTTTTCGGAATCGCGGAGGAGCTTTCCGCCGCGATGCTGTTCGGTGAAAAGGGCAAGCTTTCTCCTAGCTGCTCCGAATATCTTAAAGTGAGCGGAGCAGCGCATTACACCGCCGTTTCGGGCGCGCATTTTGCTGTTCTTGCGGCT
>DILZ01000136.1:21367-33154 GCA_002425305.1 Ruminococcaceae bacterium UBA5579 | reverse complement strand
GAAATTCTTCTGCGGTGATCTCTGCAATAATGATTTCTTCCACATCAACTGCGTTAGGGGTTTCCGCATCGCTTCTTGAATCGGCATTCTCGGTCATTTCATCAAGCGAAATTGTTTTAGCTGTCCGAGTGTGATACCACGACCTTTCAAAATCTCTCTTTGCGTAGTTTAACGGATTTTTACAGTTAAAGTCCTCTGCAACAGGATTAGCAAGCGCAATCTCTATGAGGCTCTTCACGTCCATAGTGTTCATGAGCAGACCGACCATGTGTTTCAATAAATCATCAAAGTCATAATTGATAGTTATATTTTTAGCTTTGTCTGCGATTTTATCTCCGAACTCTTTGCGAAGTTCTTCGATTGTTTCATCGTCTAAAAACGCACTATCCGCATCATAGATATCGCTTGTGTCATCATCGGCATTGGGGATTTCGTCAAGTGCCGAGAGATTTTTCAGGGTTTCAAGAAGTTCTTTTTCATCGTCGTCGACAAGTCCTGTTTTGTCTATTTCTTCAATCAAATCGATAAGGGGAGCGAGCATTTGCGGCAGCACGAAAGTTGTAAGAATATTATCCAAAACCTTTTCATCGCGCACGATTTTTATGATCGCGTTAGCGACTATTCTCGATACGCGCAGTCGGAGCGCCTCGGGAATAAAATCCTCGGAGTAGCACGTTTGCGGACGTTTCAGACCCATTTCTTTAGCGAATCCTTGCCAATCAACGTTAATAAAGTCGATGACTTTATTGTACAGCTCCGCCTCGCCCTCGCTCATGTTTTCGGGGAGGGTGTCGGGCATAGTTGTGAAGTCGTTTTCGAGGAATTGCTCGCGGAGCGATTCGGGCGTTATGGGGTTGTTTTTTGGTGAATGTTCAGTCATATTATTCCTCTTTCATTATTTAGGTTATTGTATTTTATCACGTCGCGGTTGGCTTGTCAAGAGGGGAAATTTATTTTAAACTTGCAAAATCCTATTTCATGTGGTATAATTGTGTCGAAACAACGCGAAGGGAGGTCGGGTTCGTGTCAAAAAGGAAGGACGATAAGCTGATAAGTAAGCTGTTCGCGGAACACAGACAGATGATGTTCAAAATCGCCATGGGTATTTTGCACAACAAATCCGACGTCGAGGACGTTGTGCAGGACGCGTTTTTGTGGATAATTAACAATCTTGATAAAATTTCTCAAATTCCCTGTAACAGAAGAGCTTGTTATTTTGCTAATATTATAGAGTATCGCTCATTAAATCTCATCAACCGAAGGCGTGCTCACCCAACAGATGACATCGACGAGTATAAAGACCTAAGCTGCGATATTTCCGTTGAGAAAGCTGCTGTCGAGAGAATAACAGGAAGTGGAATAATTTGTCACCGAATTCGCGTAGCAACACCGCGCCACAACGGCAAGGGGGAACGTCAGCACCGCATTGATGAGGAGCGTTTTTACAGCAAACTGCGAATGTACAGTTTGGCAACTGGTCGCAAGCAGCTCAAGACCTACAATAAAAAAACCAACAACGTCTAAAATAGCTACCTCAAATACCGCATCACATATGCGGTTTGGCAGGATATCTTGGGCGTGACATAGTTTTCCGTGCAGAGAAATATACGCCAACTTGTCGTCTACATCCCTCCCTGGCACATGTTTCGCTTTTGTCGTTAACACATCTTTATTTTTTACTGACATATCATTGACAAATCTGCATTGTTTCACAGTAAAAAAATGTGAAAAATATTGACATTCCCATTAAAGCGTGATATAATTGAACCAGGGAAATTGATGGCTTTTGGTGTTACAGAAGGCAAGTTCTCTATATGAGATAAATCCCCTGTCGTTATGCCAAGGGTTATTTTGAATAGTCCAACATAGTCGATTGTGGTGGTGCTGAATACCAATCGTTTTAAAGCAACAATTATAAGCTCGGAGGAAATATCAATGACTAAAACACAATCTGTCGAACCCAATATAGCAGATCTTGCAAACGGATGGCTGAAATCATATAAGCTGAATTATAAATTAGAACAGGAATCATTAAACACAGAAATCGATCAGGCACTCAATGACTATTATTCAAAGAACGGCGGTGATGGTGGTAACCGTCCGGATGCAAAACTACTTTTACAGGATAAGAATTTGGTTAATTATCCGATTTTGATTGAGCATAAAGGTTATAAAGACAAGCTTGTAATGCTTGATGCAGACGGCAGAGTTGCAAATAAAACCGCTAAAAATCGACCAGATTTTAAGAACATCAATTCATACGCCGTAAACGGCGCCGTTCATTATGCAAATGCAATTCTGCATTATACAAGTTATACCGATATTATTGCAATCGGTATGACCGGATATAAGAGCGATGCCGGAAAACTGGAATATGAAATCGGCGTTTATTTTGTTTCCAAGAGCAATTTTGGTGTCGGTCAAAAAGTAGATGATTACACCGATCTCTCTTTTTTAAAAAAAGGTAATTTTGACGGATTTATCGAAAAAGTAAAACGCCTCCAACTTTCACAAGAAGAAATCGAAAAACTCAAAGAACATCGTGAGCGGGAAATTAACGCCAGTCTTGTAAAACTGAATAATGATATTTACCAGAATGAAAAAGGCTTGAGTGAGCGTGACCGTGTTTACCTTGTGGCGGCTTCTATCATTGCCACTCTCGGCGTACCTGGGAAAGTGGCTGCGTTGGAAAAATCCGAACTGAAATCCTCTACTGAAGACGGGAATCGTGACGGTGATATTATTCTCCGCAAAATTAAAGCTTTTCTTAATGAGAAGAGTCTGCCGCAGGAAAAGCGTGATTTGATTGTCCGTACTTTGCAGAATACGCTGACAACAGATAATATTAACAAGGTTGAAAACGGAGAAAGCCAGCTCAAACGGGTGTTTACAAAAATCATCGACGATCTCGGCATCTATTATAAAATAGGTTTGAGCACCGACTTTACCGGAAAACTGTTTAATGAGATGTACAGTTGGCTGGGGTTCTCACAAGACAAGCTGAATGATGTAGTTCTGACACCATCCTATGTTGCTACCCTTTTGGCGCGGCTCGCTAGGGTAAATAAGGACTCTTATGTGTGGGACTTTGCAACCGGTTCGGCAGGGCTTTTGGTAGCGGCTATGAATGAGATGCTGATAGACGCTAAAGAAAAGATCAAATCTCCCGACGCATTTGCGCTGAAGTCTGCTCAAATCAAAGCCAATCAGCTTCTCGGTCTCGAAATTCTCTCGGAAGTCTATATGCTTGCTATCCTTAATATGATTATGATGGGCGACGGCAGTTCGAACATTTTGAACAAGGACTCGCTGAAAGAATTTAACGGCAACTACGGTTTTGACAAGACCCATGAAAAATTCCCCGCAGACGCTTTCGTTTTAAACCCTCCGTATTCTGCACCCGGAAACGGTATGGTATTTGTTGAAAGAGCTTTGTCAATGATGAGCAAAGGCTATGCGGCTATCATTATTCAAAACTCCGCAGGCAACGGAAAATCAACAGAATATAACAAAAAGATTTTGAAACACAGCACTCTGCTTGCCAGCATCAAAATGCCGCTCGACCTTTTTATCGGTAGATCGAGTGTTCAAACAAATATATATGTTTTCCGTGTTGGTGAGGCGCATCAGAAAGACGACACCGTAAAATTTATTGATTTCTCGGTTGATGGATATACAAGAACAAACCGTAGAAAAGCAAGCTGTAACCTGCGGGACACCGATCGTGCAAAAGAACGCTATGACGAGCTTGTGGATTTGGTGCGCTTCGGAAAAACAAAGCTGAACATTTTCACGGAAAAGGAATACTACGAGGGTAAGATCGACCCCGAAAACGGTGCAGATTGGAATCAGACGGCACCGATTGACACAAAACCTACGCTGGACGATTTCAAGAAAACGGTCAGTGATTATTTGGCGTGGGAAGTGTCCAATCTCCTGAAAAATCAAAGCACGGAGGATAATCGCCTGGGAAAATGAATGCCTCACTTAACGAAAAGCTGAAAACGGTTAAGTGGGGCGAATATAGAATTGATCAGTTGTTTGTGTCAATGCCTATCAAGAGGAAGATAAAGTGCGAGGATGTGACCGAAAAAGGGATCTATCCAGCCTATTCAAGTGATAGTGAAAATAACGGTATAGTCGGTTACTATAATACACCAGAGTTTATTTGTGATTCAAAAAATCCTTTATATGTTATTTTTGGCGACCACACAAGAACTATGAGTATTGCACGCAATAGCTTTTCAGTCCTTGATAATGTAAAGGTACTCCGTCCATATTTAGACAATACTAATGTACTATTATTTATTTTCTCTGTATGGAAAAAACAAATTCCAAATCATGGGTATAAAAGACATTGGGGCATAGCCAAAGAGTGCCTGTTGAATCTTCCCGTGAAAGGCGAAAAGCTCGATCTTGATTTTATGGAATCCTTTATAGCGGAGCTGGAGGCGGAGCGAGTAGCAGAGCTGGAGGCAGAGCGAGCAGCGGAGCTGGAAGCTTACTTAACAGTAAGCGGGCTGAATAATTATGAATTATCAAGCGAGGAAGAAAATGCCATCAAAAACTATCATTCGCTTAAATGGGATACCTATAATCTTGAAAAGCTCTTTGGTAAATCGACACGGGGAAAGCGCCTGAAAGGCAATGACCGTATTACCGGTACACTTCCGTTTGTTACAGCAGGAGAAGCGTCTGAGGGTATTTCCGCATATATCAGCAATAATGTTGAGGTGTTTGAAAAGAACACAACAACGATTGATATGTTTGGTTCTGCAAAGTATCGCAATTATCGGTACGGAGCCGACGATCATGTAGCGGTAGTGCATACCGAAGCTGTACCGATGAAAGCATCCGTCTTTTTAACTTCTGCTATTCACAAAGCTGCGCACACCGGAAAATTTGATTACGGTCACAATTTCTATGCAAAAGATGCCGATGCCCTAGAAATTATGCTGCCGACAAAAGGCGGCAAGCCCGATTATGACACAATGGAAATACTGATTTCCGCCATTCAAAAACTGGTTATCAATGATGTTGTTATTTATGCGGATAGAAAAATTAAGAAGACAAAAGAGGCTGCGAAACAATAAAACAAAGCGGGAGATGAGGTGAATGAATGGATCCTGTTAAAGATCTGCTTAATAAAATATCCGACTTTAAATGTGAAGTGGATGGCAAAGATATAGCTTTTCTCGGTATTCTTCAAGAAGAAAATGGAAGTATTATTCTGAACGCAAAGTTTCCGATGGAACAATACCGAAAGGAAGAGATGAATGATGATTTTGCTGTTTTAGGGAATGTGTCCGGCAATAAAACTACCTTAATAGGATGCCATATAAAATCTACGTCCTATTCTATGGAAGATGACTATATTTCTGTTTTAATCATTCCGAATGAGATAATTGTTGGTGGCTGTTTTTCGTCAACTCCTATGGCTAAAACGATTATTGTTTCTACCGAAGATTTAAATTATATGTTCTCCAAAGAATCTCCTTTGAATCCTAATGTATATCTTTCTAAAGAAAATCCAAGTGTGTTGAATTATACTTTTCCAAAACCAATTATCGCAAAGGATAAATACGGTGAGATAAATCTATATCAGACATTTGGGGTTCACCGGTCTGTCAAAGGTTTTATTCACAATATTATTTCCGTTATTGAGTATTCCTTTGATGTGGCTATGCCCGTGATGGAAGCTGTTGCAAAAACTTCTGCGGCAAGAAGCCTCTTTTCTTTCTTTGGAAATGGGTATATTTCGTTTGGAGAAATCAAATTTGAAGTAGATGCCGATGATAACAAATACGATTTGTGGTTAAACTATAAAGAGGATATTCCCACGGTAAACAGACCGTTTTTTATACATACATCCATTTTTAAAGATCAATTTCATAAAATATGGGAAAAATGGCTTCATCTCTATGAAAGCGCAAATCCGATTCCCACATTATTCTATGAAATTGTTTGCAACCGTTCAACGAGAATAAATGGTTTTTTGAACCTATCACAAGCAATTGAGGTATATTCAAATACGTTTAGAAATAAAGAAGTGAAAGAAATTGCTAAAAAAGATCCAAACAACAAGAGCAAAGAAAAAGACGTCAAGTTAAAACATAGGTATCAGGATATATTATCAACATATAATGGTGCTCTTGAATTGATTGAGTCTAATATAGAAGATTATGCGCAAGGCTTTTCAAATATGAGGAACTATTACACACATTATAACTCGAGAAAATATGTAAAGCCTACCAACGATGAATTGTTTTCAGCAATCCATATATTACGATTTGTTTTATTGACAATCGTTTATACAGCTGTTGGAATATCACTTGATAATATTATTGATTGTAAAAAAAGTATTATGTTTAGCGGATTTGACGATGATGCTGGAATAATACTGAAGTACTCAAAGAAAAAGACAACAGTGTGATTTGCGATTTAAAATTATAGTGGCACAATTACTTTCAACAAAATAGTACAATAAATTTATAAAATTTTAAAATCACCCAGACAGCCACAAAACAATACATATTGCTAAAAAATCGGAGGCGATAATATTATGTTCGACGCGACCTTCGCTGTCATTGAAAATGAGAATAAGCGGAATGAATTAGCCGAATTTTATGCAAAGAACAAAAGCCGCTTGTATTTCATTGCATTGTCAAAATTACATAATATCGAAGAAGCCGAGGACGCTGTGCAGGAAGCTTTTTCGCGGCTCGTGGACAAGCCCGAAGCGTTTTTTAAAATTTCTTCCGAAAAGCGGCTTGCTTATGTCGATGTTATCGTGAGAAACATCGCGGTGGATATGTTTAACGCCAAGAATAAGATGCCGTTGGAACAGTTGTACGAACAGCTGAAGGATGCCAATATTTCCCTTGAAAACGCTCTTTTCGACAAAATATCCCGCGATGAAGTCATTGCGTTTATCAACAAGCTGCCTACATTACAGCGAAATGTTTTGGTGCTGCACTGTTTTTTCGATCTATCAATTGACGAAACCGCACAAAGATTAAATATTTCCTTAACTGTTGCCACTAAACGATTGGCTTTGGCTCGAAAAGCAATAAGGAATTTTGTTGAGGAAAGGGGGAAAAATCATGGATGAAACCGTGTTCAGAGAAATTTTAAGAGAGGCAGTAATGCTCGATTATGACGCGATCGATAACGTTCCCGAGCACAAATTCTCCTTTAAACATAAGCGCGCTATGAAGCGTATTTTTGCGAGGTTCGAAAGAAATACGAACAAGATCAAACATAGGGAAATTGTCAAAATCTCATATGATTTTGAAAACAAACCGCGTTTGAGTTTAAAGCAGCGCGTTATCATTACCACGATATTGATCTTGCTCATGACTTTTCTGGTGGGTTGGATGTGGATTGTCGAAGGTCTTTACAAAATTGACGACAACTCACTTAAAGGATATACGGTAAACCATACGATGCTGTCTCAGGTGAAAAATCAAATTTCTACGGATAACTCCGTGCCCACTCACAAAATTACCGAGGAGCAAATGGAGTGGCTTAAATCCAAGTATGACCTTGAATTTTTGAGCGCTTGCAGCATTACAAACGAAGAGTATGGAAAGTTTATTCTGGATCTGGTAAAACTGAATGTGTTTTCAATTGAAGACGTTGAGAACATGTATGGAGTTATGCCGTTCAATGCAAATCACAAGGGATATTTGTACGCGCTTGACACTAAGGACGGCAAAACGGGCTATGTGAACCCGTTCAGCGGTGAGGAGAATTATCTCGACAATAAGAACTTGCAAAAAGGTTTGGCAGTGGAATATCTCAAATCCGAATACAACAGACTTTCCGAAGATGAATATATCAAAATGGCGGAGGATCTTGCCGATAAGCGGTGTGAGTGCCTTTCTGTTATTGAGTATATTTTCGATAAGGGTTCTCCCAAAAACGATAATGCTTTCGACACTTCTAATCCCGCCGTCACTATACAAAATATTAACTATTAAAAGCAGACACTGTATTTATAATAACCAGCTCCCGTCTTTGATGGGGGCTATTCTTATTCATAATAGCTTCCATCAAGAAGATTTAAACCTTAAAACGAGTGAATTTGAACATAATTTCCGTGGGGAAATTGTAGAAAATCAACAAATGTTCATTCTCCCAATTAGTTTCTATCCCTAATCGTCTTCCGAAACGGAAGTATAAAATAGAAAGGGAAATTTTTCAAAATATGTGTAAGGAAAGGTGGATGTTATGATAAATTATATAACGCAAAGCAGCACGCGCGATTTGCTTTCTGCTCGATACGCGGCTAAACCAAGCGCCGAGAATTCGTTTGCGGACGTTCTTTCCGGTGCAGTGCAAAGTTGTAATGATGATCTTCTGAGTGTCGCTCCCGAAAAGTGGTTATGGGATTGGACAGGAGAAAGCCCCGTAAAGAAAGCGGTCAAATTTCTCGAAAATATGGGAGTTGATGTGAAAAACCGTGAACCTTCACATTCTTTGACGATCGAGCAAAAGGAGTGGCTGCGTTCCAGACACGACCTTGACGCTATTTATAATAGCACCGCCAGTCCGTTGGACACATATAATTTCCGCGCCGACCTCGCCTACCTTGGAGTAATTTCTCCCGATGAATCGGAGAATATTGGCGTCGGGGTAATCCCAACCCACTGCAACCGTAATGGAATGTTGCTTTTTGACATCGAAAAGCCGTCAGGGAATTATATTGAAAATCTTCGCAAAATAATGTCAAAACAAAAGACCGTTGTTGACTATTTTCGGGAAAAGTATAATGACCCAAGCCGCCGTCAGGACGAGGACTTAAGGTACATCGAAGCCACCCAGCGGCTCATTGATTTTCAAGAGCTTTACATCGGACTGATGGAGGATCTGTTTGGTTAAATTATTTGCATTATTATTTTATTTTGAGGAGGTTTTATTATGAACATCAGTGCTGCAACAGTCGTAAATTTTACATTCCTCGGCGAGGTTTCCGCGAGAAGAAACGAGGCGGACATTCGGAAAATCGGCGATGAAAGCAATTCCTTTGAGGGCACGCTTTTTAATGGCGAATACGCCGACAAAACCGAGCGTTACGACGCGCCAAGCAGGTGGACGAGCGAACGCCTTTACACTAACGACGCAAGCACGCCCGAGGGCTACAGAGTGAACAGAAACGCGCTTTCAAAGGTAAAAAAGCAGCTCGAGGCGGAGGGGATCGACGCGAACAGCCGCACGCCCACCCACGAGATCACCGACGAACAAATGGAGTGGCTCAGCTCGCGATATGATCTTGATTTTTTGAGCGCGTGCAGCTTCACCCACGAGGAGTACGGCAATTTTATGCTGGACTTGGCATATTTGAACGTTTTTTCGCTTGACGAGGTCGAAAATATGTTTGGAGTAATGCCGTTCAACGCAAATCACAAGGGCTATTTGTACAAGTTGGATACAGGCGACGGTCTGTCTGGTTATGTGAACCCACTCGGCGGAGCGGGAAATTATGTTGATCAAGATGATCTGTACACGCAGCTGATTATGGAGTATCTCAAAGTTAAATGTGCCGGTCGCACAGAAAAGGAACACGAGCAAATGACCAAGGATTTTGCTGCTCAAAGAGCGGAGCGAATGTCCCTGCTCGAGGAGTTTTTCGCCCGCGCTACTGCAAACAAAGAAAACAACTTGGACAGCGCGAAGCCGAATATTGAGAACATATCCGAAAAGCTGAAAGAAGATTTCGGAGGTTTAATTTGAACACGCTTATGTGCTTTTTCAAGCATAATGGCTATTTATGTGGAATTAATCCCCTATCGCGACATTGCCCTCTAGCTGCGTCACGACAAGGTATATATTAAAATGTAAAGGTGCTTGTAAAAAGCACCCTTTGCGTTTTTATTGTGTTTCTAAATGCAATTTATATTCATTGTTGATCGAAGCCAGATGAACCATTTTTCCTACTTCAGTATTTAGTTTGTTTTTACTGATAACAAAATATTCGATTCCTTTCCCGTCCGATTTTTCGAGAACGCAATAATAAAAACTATATCCAAGTAGCTCAAGAAAGATATTGACACTAAAATAATTGTGTTTTATACACAGGTAGCCTAGCACAATAAAATAAACCAAGAATAGAACCGCTCCATCCCATGCGGTAAAATCAAAAGCAAACAATGGCAGAATGTACGAAAGAAGATATTCAGAAGAAATCGTTTTCTGTTCTTTTGCGGCAGTCATTTTATCTATTTCACCGATTTCATCATTCGACTTTTTAAACTTGCATAGAATGACGACGATGCCTATTGCATTAAAAATTATTATGCAAATTACTCCGATTATTTCTGTGCACAAATTCTCTTTAGTTTGACAGATGTTTTTTATGTCAAGAAATAATACCGATATCCATAATGGGAAAAAAGAAGTAATATATAAAGATAGTGAAAATATAAAGGACACTCAGAATTACCTCCCCCAATATTACTCCCATTTTTTAGCCCCAGCAACCTCAACAGGTTTATTATTGAATGGGTCGTGCATTCCTCTATTACATAGTAATTTAATGAGCCGTTCTGCTACACCTTTTTTTGTTGTGTCGATTTTATCACCAACCAAGGGGAGCCCAAACTCTTTTGCGATAATCTTCCTTTTTGATGGCACGCACATGTGTTCCAGTCTTTTGTCATTAAACGCACCAAATCTTCTGGGATTATATCCGCTAACTGCAATCGACTTAAACGCATCAAAATCGGTCATTAACGAAAGAGATTTCATTTCTTCCACCTTACATGTGCATATATTCTTATAGGCGCGTTCCATGTTGAAAAGCTTTTCTCCTTCAAAACCTAGCATATAGACATCTTCGCCGTATATCAAAACATCAATTGTTGTTCGCAAAGACAACATATGTTTCGGTGCTTTTACAAACTCCCCGTTTCCATTAAACAAATAGTTTTTCTTTTTTATTGTTGTAATTGGAGTTCTCATAGAAATCATTTTTATGGATATTTCAACATTCCCATCATATAATGTCCCTACTAGTGCGTATGCCTGGAAATTCTTACTAAGCGTATCAACTTCATGGTCAGGATTGGATAATGATGAAATTAACGCATCATACTCTTCGTGGATTAGTTTACTTTTAGAATTAATTTTATAAATAGTTTGCTCAAGCATAGTGCCATCATAATTCATAATATTTTGATATTTACACAGTAACCCCTTGTTTTTATCGGAGTGAATAGCAGAAACTTCAGATATAAAATTCATAAACTCCTCTTTAGGGGTTAAGCTAATCGCCCTAGCAAAATAATTGGTTCCGTTACGAACACTAGTATTTATTTGAAGCAACATAAGCTCCCATGAATTACAAGAACTCATATTTGAAAAAATGTTTCTTACCAACTCTAATGACATTTTAATTCTCCTTATTTTTAACAATAAAATTACACGAGGCAGCCTCTTAAAAGTGACTATCCAAATTTTGTCTTTTATATTTCATTATAACATAAATCGACAATTATTTCAAGGTCTATAAGTCAAAATTCACCCTCGTTTTTTTAGTGAAGTTTAGAAAATGTTACAGTTTTTCCTATACTCAAATATAATAGGTTGATATTTTGCATATAGATGTAGCGGAATTGGATGAAGCGTTAGTTCCCAGCAAAGGCGATTTTTTAATATGCTTCAACAAAATGACCGCAGATTTTTGTAGCTGCGGTCATTTCTTGTTATTAAGCAATGCTGTTATAATGCGGGGTCATCTTGGTATCCTTAAATATGTTATACTCCCCCGTTTTTCCCGAACCCGAC
>DILZ01000136.1:21121-21345 GCA_002425305.1 Ruminococcaceae bacterium UBA5579 | reverse complement strand
GTCGTTGGAAACGGTGATGTCCTTTGCGAGAATTCTTTCGTTTTTCATAATATTTATACTCCTTTATATACAGCGGTCCGAAGACCGAGCCTAACGGTTTCTTTTGCCAATATCGAAGTGCGAAAAGCCTCATATGCCAATTTTGAAATCCGCACCGAATATATAATCCAATAATTTGTCACGATCATCGAAGGTCTTCTGCGATCTTTTCTCGCTTTCCGGAC
>DILZ01000136.1:0-21086 GCA_002425305.1 Ruminococcaceae bacterium UBA5579 | reverse complement strand
CAATTATCTTTTGAGTATAGCTTTCAATTTCAAAGCTCGGGGTCCAACTGTCGAAAATGTGCTTATGTATAGTTTTCATTATATCGTCGACCGTGACGTTATCGGCGGGTTCATCGTTCAGCAGCTTTCCGAAAGGGCGGTCATTACAGTGAGATCTGCTTTCAATAAACTCTCTCAGACTTTTTATTGAAATTCCCGCAAACGCTTTGAACCAGGTGTTGTATCCTTTCGCGTTTATCATCATCAGCAGCATCCATTTGGAGTGAAATGTGGGCGGATATGCGTCGTCAAATTCGTCGGATTCGACGATTTCGTTTAATTCGCCTATTAATTGGACGCTCCTTCCGAATGTAATTTCATCCATCGGCAACATATGTCCGTTATCCGACAGTAAGTAGTCTATACATTTGTCCAATTCGTATTTTGAAAACTTCTGAAGTTCCATTACAGTCACTTTAGACACTTGCTCAAGTATTGTTTTAATAATATCTCAGTCATCGATATACCCCTTGTTTGCGACCGCTGTTATTTTATCAAGTTCTTTGCTCATTGTAAATTATCCTTTCTGTCGTCCGCTGCCCTTAGGTTGTCTTCGAGGGCGTTCTCCCTCTGACATTTATTATTATATCATATCGATTTTAGGTTTCGTGAAATTCACGGACGCCACGGACTATCTTGTTTTGCCGCCATAACCGTGCCTTGAAAACAGCCACGGCTGAAAATGAAGAGAATCATTTAATAAAAAACGGCCGAACCTTATCGTTCAGCCGTTTGTGACTTCTACCTACACGGGAAAACGGTAAATTCAAATCATTGGCGCTAATTGATTAAATACCTTATACCGCTATTTAATTTTTTCGCTGTGTTTTTGTATCGCCAACCCGTTATTTTCCTTGATCTTTTCCGCCTCTATGATCTTCTCGTCACGGGCGGACATACGGCGTTCGGGTTCGGAAACAAGCAGACGGGCAAATGAACTGTACTTTTCATTTAACGGCACCTTGCTGTTAAGATCAGAATAATTTATGCAGTAATCGTCAATGCCGTCGGGGAATTTCTCAAAAGCCTCAAATACGCTGTCGTATGCCTTCCACATAACCTCCATCGGCATTTCATTGAACTCATCAAAAAAGCCGTCTGTTTCGGGTTGATCAAGACTGCTGAACCAAAGTGCGAAGACCGCGCAGCAGTCGTCGTTTTGGTTTTTAAGATATTTGTTCCCGATAATATAAATTCCCGCGCCCGTTGTCGGCTCAAAATAAAGCGGAATAACAACGTCGCCGCTTCTTGATGCCTTAGCGGCATTGAAGATCGCGCCGCATTTCAGAATATGCTCCTCCGTGACCCCGCCCCCGAAAGCGTCAGACGCCTGCTGCGGATATTCGGAGGCACCGCCAGCTCCTGCCGTCAAGTGTTCAAATTCATATGCAATTTCAATATCATCAATATAACCGCCGTGCTTTTTTCGGCTCTTGTCGGCTGACATTGAGAGAAAGCTCTCCTTTGGGCTCTGCTCACCCGGAGCATACTCATTTTTTACGATTTGCACTCTGAAGCCCTGGTTCGAGAAATAATCCTCAACGCTTCCCCTTATCAGGACGGCTTCAATTTTCCGCTGCGCATCATCGGGGTCTTCAATGAACATATTCGTGAATTTACCGGCTCCTCGTTCTTTTTTTGCGACCTCCGCAAAGATGTCGGCGTATTCCCGTTCTTCTATAACGCCGTTTTTCCGCGCAAGATACGCCGCGCGCAGCAGGATATATTTTTCGCGGCGAGGTTTTTCCCTATAGGCATAAAGCTCCGCTTTATCGTCTGATATGCGCAGGGCTGCCTTATCTTTTCTGTTTTTGAGATATCTGTATATAAAGCTGTTTTCCACCGAACCGCTGTTTTTGTAATAGTCGCTTAAAAGCGTTTTCAACAGATCCGTCTTATTTTTGAATCCGCTCATAATTTTTTGCCCTTTCTATTTCCGCGCTGATACGTTTTTGAGCTTTTTCGATCTGATACGATACAAGTCCGTAGCGGTCCCCGTACGAGAACGCGGATATTCCGTGCTCAAACAGATAAGTATCGACCATATTAGTTATATCCTCGCACAGCATACTGTGATCGTTGCCAAAATACAGCTTAACGAATTCTATATAATTATTAAAGTACGCTTCGTGATCGACCACTATTTTGCCGCTCCAATACGGGATAGTGGAGTCAATTTGCTCATTAAAAGCAGCCTCGTATTCATAATCTGTTATTTCCTTGAGCGTCAGATCCTTCAGGACTTCATTCTCGCCATAGGTCTGCGTTTCATCAAGAGCTTTGAGTGCGTTAAGGAAAGGCGCTTTTTCTTCCTGCTCTTTGTAATATTTTTCAGCAAGCTTCTCGACCATACTGTCGACTACCTCGGGCGGCGTATCATCTTGCTCCGCCTGTTCTTCCTGATACTTCAAATACCCATCGATATACCCTTTGGGATCATCGGCCAGATGATAAAAATGATCGTCATCATCGGATGTACCGTTTTCTTTTATATATTCATTATAAAGCTGCAAACGCATATTACGCGGAAGGTTTTCGATAAAAGCCTCCTCAAATATCGCCAGCCCCAAATACTTTAATCCCTCCTGCGCCCAACCGATCAGCTGCGGCAAATAAACACGCTTACCTCTGTATTTGTCGTATAATATTTTTAAAAAATCATAATAGCTCCGGCAATCGGGAATGTCGACATTTTCCGCAGCGTCGATAATATCGCCGAAGGTTTTTGCACATTCCGTAATTTCCACCGACGGGCAGCGCATATTCGGTCTGTCCTTCAGCGTTTTGACGGCGAGATACAAAAACCTCCGGTACATCCCCCGCGTTTTTTCGTCGATCGCGCGGTTGGAGCGCATCTCAATATAATGGTCGAGGCTCTCAAGCATATCATTGATAAACCCGTTCAGCTTTTCGTCATTGATCACTCCGGATTCGTCCGTAATACCCGGCAGATAGCTTTTCCCTCTGCCGGTAACGTTGTCCTCGATACGTTGTAATTTGTAATGCAGCACAGCAAGCCTGTAATCCGCTCTCTCCTGCTGTTCGACGTTGATTTTTTCCATTAGGATCACACTCCCTTGTAAATGCCGGTGGCAAGACCGAACTTGATCGCTTCTTCTGCCGAGTAAAAACTGTCCTCCGCGGTTGCCTTGTACACCGTTTTAAGGGACTTGCCCGTCCTTTCGGCGATGATACCGGCGGTGATCTCTCTCACCTTGTTGAGCTTATCGACCTCCCGCTGAATTTCGTGAGGTTTCTTACCGCCCACGTTAAATGATGAATAGGACGGATCGTGGATCATAATTCTCGTGTGGGGGAGCATTTCGCGTTTTTCTCCCGCGAGGAACAGGATAGCGCCCATACTCGCCGCGTCGCCGATGCAGACCGTCTTCACGGGTGACTTCATAAGCATTATGTAGTCGTACACCGCAAGTCCGCTCTGAACGATACCGCCGGGGCTGTTGATATAGAACGTGATCTCCTTGCCGGGGTCCTGACGTTCAAGATACATCAGCTGTTTTATCAATTCGTTGGAGGTGATGTCGTTCACCTCGTTTACAAGAAATATTTCGCGGCTGTTCAGCAGCTCGTCCTCAATAGGGATACAGTCATAACCTCTTGATGATTCTTTTATAATGTTTGCCATAAAAATTCTCCTTTCAAAAACGGGTAAATTCCCCATATTACTAACGTATGTGCCATTTGAGCGTTGAGGTTCAAATGTAAAGGCCCTTTGGTTTTCCTCCTTTGTTTATATTGTACCAAAAGAAAAATGCGTTCCGTGAAATTCACGGCCGCTGTTTCCGCTCTTCCGGTAATGATCTGTTCGATCTCACGCGGATTGTCTTTGATCAACATACATATTCATTGCACTTATTTTTATTCTATCACGTTTCTTTCGTTTGTCAATATTATCAGATCTCGTCCGCAAGGTGCCGCTCAAAGTGATACTTACCAAGCTCAACAAACGGCTCGACAAGCAGACGGTACAGCTTGCTTATCACAGCGTCGATCTTCCCGAATGCGTTTGAAACGCTTTCCTCGGTCACCAGCTCATCGACCAACTTGCGGAAAGCGGGATTAAGCTCCTCTTTATCGGCTTTCGCCTTTAACGCAGCGGGCGAGTAATCCTCAAACAACAGGAGCAGGGTGTCCGTCCGGCAGCCGAGATGATACTCCTCATTCTCAAAGTCAAGCATTTTGTTTTTAGGCAGCTCCTTAGCGACCGATAGGAAATAACCTTTGGGATCGGTTTTAATCTCATTTCTGAGAGCATTTATTTCGAAGATCTCTCCCATATCAAACTCTTCGGTTTCAACGGGCGTTATCTCGGCGAATTCCTCTTGCGAAGAAGTGTCGTTCTCGAAGTTGGAGTAAAAGTATTCGTTTTCGAGATATTCTTCACGCATTTCCATTTCTTGTTTGTAACATTTTGCGTTGAAGCTGCACTCGATAATATGAGAAACGCGGTCAAGCTCCGTGCGCGGCTCGCAGTACTCCTCCAGAATACTTCCGACAGCTTTGCAAAACGGCTTTGAAAGGTCATAGCTTTCCGAAAACTCCGCTTTCAATCTGCGGTATTGTTCGGCGCGGGCGGTATCCGCTGTTCCGTCCTCGTTTATGCTGATGTCGATAAGCGAGTCAAGATAATCTTCGAGCGACATTCTCACATCATAATAAGGTTCCGGTTTTGGTTTCTCATTCTTTAGTCTGTCGGGGATCGTCGCAAGAACGAGCGCCAAAGAAAACACCGTGTCCGCTACCGAATTTCTGTATTCCGCCTCATACGGGCTTTTATCCCGGCGGCAAAGGTTATTCAAGGCTTTGCTGCTGAGGTCGCCGCAATACTCGCTGTATGCCTGAGACTCATACGGAAAATCCCCCATTCTGTTTTCTTGTTCCGTCAAAAAATACGGCATAATCGTTTCCGCTATGGAAGCCACCTTTTTGCCGTGTCCGCCGGAGAATATGCCTTTGAATTTTTGATCATTTCAATGCGCTCCCGAACAGTCATTAAAGTTCTGTCATTCATAATAATATATCCTTTCTTTAAATCGTATTTCCACGCTGACGAAAAATGTTTTCGGCGTGCGGTTATGTTTGACGCGGAATTAAACTGCGGATGTGCTTTTGGTTTCGAAAACCGTGTTCTCCTGATTTTTCGTTAATTTGGCGTATATCTTGTCCGCTTCCAGATCGTATTTCTCGACTTTAACGGGCGCGCAGCCTCTCTCAAAAAAGAAGGCCGAATCAAGCGGGAGATTGAGAACGGTCGATATCTGGCAGTTGATCTTCTCGGCAAAGTGCCTTGCGGTGTCGATGTCGGTACCGCCGAGATACAGGCAGTGGTCGCAGTTGTTGATTATGGTCTTTGCTTTTTCGCCGTTGTAAAGCGCGTTAAGCTGTGAAAGGCTCTGCACGATAAGGCTTACGCTGATCTCTCTAGAACCGATGACCGAAATGAGCTTGTCGAAATCGGGAATGACCGTGTTGGTGCTGAAATCGTCAAGCAGGAAACGAACGGGGATTGGCAGTCTGCTGTCGGGTCTGTTGTCCGCTGCGGACATCAAATACCGAAACGCCTGTGTGTAAAAAATATTCACGAGGGTATCCTGACTGCGGTCGCTGTCGCTGACATTGAGGAAAAGCACGTTTTTTCTTTTCAGGAACGAACTAAAATCCACCTGCTTTTTGTTTGTGTACATACATTCCGTTGTGGAGTAGCATATCGCGTCAAGATGCTGAGCCAATATTCCCTTTATGCTGGAGTCCATTTTATCTGCGACCGAGTTCTGTCTTATCATACTGCACTTTTTGGCGAATGCGCTGTTTGGATACCGCTCTATCTCCTCTGATATAACGACGTTAAATTCTTCAGTGCCCATTAAGCAAAGCATTTCATAAGCAGACTTCAAATTGCGCTTGTCCTCGGGATAATTATTCAGAATGTATATAATAAACATTTCCAGGTACATCTGTGAGGCGAGATCCCAGAAAGGGTTCTTGTAATCCTGGATAGGGCAGATCGCCAAAGCGATCTTCTTAATATCCTGTTCGTTGTAAAGATCGCCTTGCGCTATCAGATCCGGATTTCTTGTTTTGCGCACATAGCTTAACGGGTTGTATCCGTACAGTGAGTTTTCGATATCCTTAAAATCGATACATTGAACGTCAAACCCCTTACTCCTCAAATAATCGCCGAAAAGCCTGTAAAGGTTTCCCTTTGTATCGGCAACTATCATATTCTCCTTTGCGCGGAGCAGATTTGGAATGATGTAGCCTCTTGTTTTGCCGCCTCGTGTAGGTCCGACTATCAGGTCGTTGTTGTTGCGGTTGGTTATGTGGGTATCGTTGTTCACAAAAACATTTTTCGCAAAAATGCGTTCCGATACGGGTTTTGTTTTCGTATTTACCCTTGTAGTCTTAAGTGTGTTGCTTGTGTTTCTCATTATTTTTTCTCCTTTATGGATATGTCCGGTGGGTAGTGTTTTCGTGGGCGCCTCCAACTGCGCCCACATTTACAGGACCTCTCGTTATGAGCGATGAAGCCCGCAGGTTTCGTACCAGTATTCTCCTTTCCGTCTATGCGGTTGATGCAGCTGCCTTCGAGTTATCGCTCCGGGCGGGGTCACTCGCATCAATGCGTAAGTCCTAAGCAGCGGGAGAACATCTGTTCTTGCGCGTTGGTATTCAATTGTAAAGCGTCTTGTTTGCACCTCCCAATTATATTATATCAGGTCTTTTTTTGTCTTCCGATAATTTTGCGGAAACGCCGCTTCCGAGATAAAAAGCCCTACAATACTTATTATACAGGGAACGAAAACAGCCCCGTGAATTTCACGGGGCGCAATTTGCGAAAACCAATATTAATAATGAATAACTGGATCTTTCACATATATTGTTCAGCGATGTTTATTAGTCCTCCTTGCAGACGCAGCGTATGTTATGCTTTTTGCAGTGATCCTCCGCATAAGAGCCTTTTGTCACGACTGCGGTAAGATTATCGCAGCGCCTGAAGGCGTGTTCTCCGATATGCTTTATCGAGCGTGGCAGAATAATTTGCGCAAGCGCTCGGCACTCGTAAAACGCTGCGTCGCCTATTTCCGTGACCGCATCGGGGATATTGATCTCCGTAAGCGACAGCATATCTCCGAACGCGCCTTTATCGATATACCTCACGCTTTGGGGCAGAGTTATTTTTGTTATTGCGCGGTGAGCCTTCTGCTGTTCGAGAGTGCTGTATGGATTTCCGACTATTCCACCGCATTTTCCGCAGCTCCCCGCAAACGCGCCGTTTCCTATTGCGGTAACGGGACTTTTACCTATTGTGTCGGGTACGATGACTTCCGTTGAATTGCCCTTGTAATTTGTGATAATAAGCGTGTTGTCGTCTTGTTTTTTAAAGCTCCAGATCTTCTTCATCATAGTCACGGAGGTCGGAGAAGCGTTTAATTCGCGCTCTGCTCTTTTATCCGCTTTTTTGCGTTCGGCGGCGAGATCGGCGGTGCGATTTTTGAAATCAAGCAGCCACGCGGTACATTCGGTACGGTTTTGGCTTTGTGAATATTCGATCATTTCATCGCGCCTTTTGGGATTATCGAGCCAGCCCGGCTTTTCAATTGTCGGCAGCGAATTTACGGCGTTACAGTCTATCAAACCGCGGATAACATCTGTTTTATTCAGCTTTTCCGTCTTGAAATTATCAAGGAAGAACTCTAAAATCTCAGCATTGACAAAGCGTTTTTTCGTAATGTCATACATCTTGCCCGTGCAGTGGAATAGCCTCCCGTCAAGCTCCGCGGCGAATCTTTTCATCACCGGGAGATAATTCTCGTTTTCAAGCTTTTCCGTCATAGTAAGCCACTCGTACCAGTAGCTGTCGGAGATCGGTCCGCCGTTCGTGATGAAATTGATCCGGGTATCGGACAGCTTTACGTTGATTTTTTTCAGCTCCGTAACAATAAAATTATCTCGTGTAAATATCGCGTAATACAGCATCTCGGACGGCTCAAACGAAATCCTTTCCGCGTTTTCGACAAGACAGCGCAGCACCTCGCCGCGTTCGTTGTCGGAGATCTGTTTGAGAAACGTTTTATCCCGGCGCGCCGCCTGCTTTGCGAGCTTCAGCCCCTTGCAGCAGCACGCGCCTTTTATCTGCTTCGTGATATTCAGCAAATAGAGCGAGAAGTCGGAGCGGTAGTTGTGATATTTCATTCCCGAATAGCAATGATAGCGGCGTTCAAGCTCCTCCGATTTCGGGAAATCGAACGACGCGCCGTGTTCTATGAGCGTCCTCACGACCTTCGCCTCGCGGTATCGGCAAGCCAAGCCCAACGCACGCGCCGTCATCTCTATATGACCCAACTCCTTGAATGCTGCGGCAATTTCCTCGGCAGAGCCGTTTATCACCGTACTCTCCAATATTTCGGCTTTGCTTTCCTGCGGTATGGTCGTGTAATCCATCAGTCCTTATCCTCCTTGTAAACATACGGCAGATCGTGACGTTTGCAGTATTCCTCCGCGAATGATCCGCGCGGCACAACTATTCCCATAAATCCGACAGGCTTTCTCCCCCAACCGATAATGGAATTACCGATACTTTTAAGCGACCCCGGCAGCACAAGTGTTATAAGCGAATCGCACATTAAAAACGCGTTGACACCGATTACCTCAACACCCTCGGGCACCTCGATAAATTTCAGCGAATCACATTGGAAAAACGCACGCCTTTCAATAGATCTAACACTTTTCGGAATTATGATGTTCTCCAGCTTGCCGCACTCGGCAAAGGTGTTTTCACCGATCTTGTCAACGCCTTCGGGAATGTTCACCGAGATCAGGGATTCGCAGTCCCAGAACGCCGCATTGCCGATAGAGCGAACGGTATTGGGTAAAGTAATGCTTGTTATCGCTTTGCGAACTTCCTTTACCTCGGGCTTTATTCTCGCAGCAAACGGACAAAACGCGTGGTCGCCTATTACGGTAACGGTATCCTTTCCTATTTTTTCGGGAACGATAACCTCGGTGCGGCCGCCCTTATAACCCGTGATCATAAGCGAACCGTCGTCTTGTTTTTTATAGCTCCATATCTGCTTTAGCGCCGTGACGGAATCGGGCGCGGCATTAAGCTCCCGTTCGAGTTTCTTTTCCGCTTTGACGCGTTCCGAAGCGAGGTCGGCGGTGTGGTTCTTGAAATCGAGGAGGAACGCGATACATTCGGTCTTGCCGTTTGCGGTCGAGTACTCTATCATCTCATCGCGCTTTTTCGGCTGCGATAGCCAGCCGTGCTAANNCTTATGATCACGGGTTATAAGGTTGCGAGAATATCGGCTCTGTCACGCTTGATAATATCCCGCATTGTCCGCGCCTTATTCATTTTGTGGTCAAAGCACGAGAGAACGCACTCCCAAACGCCGTCCTCAAACATTATCTTTTTGATGTCCGTCCATATCGCCGGCATAAAAAAGAGCGGTTCGCCTATCTCGTCGCGTAAGGCGTGTATCGTTTTGATGAGGTTCTCCGCGCTCATCGGGCGGACGGCGCACTGAAAATCGCAAGTGATCGCCCATAATGCTTCCTCGTTATGCGGAGCGGACAAACGGTTTATCGAAAGCACGCTTTTCACCTCGTCCGACAGCACCGCGCCCTGCGATTTGAGCCGCTTGATTTGTTCGATATCGTTGGACAATATTGCTGTAAAAAGCGGGTCTTTTGCGTATGTGCCCATTAATTCTCCTTATACTTGAAAGCTATTCCGTTGCGTGCGCAGTATTTCTCCGCATAGCTTTTCGGTTCGACAACGGCGGTGACGTTCGGGGAGTCGTGGAAAACGGTTTCGGGCGCGAAGCCTTTTCGCGTGAGGTTCTTCATCGACTTCACCGAAGCGGGAATTACGACGGTTTTAAGATTTTCGCAGTTCATAAACGCCTGCTGCTTGATCTCTGTAACTCCGTCGGGAATGACTATCTCCGAAAGCTCCGTGCAGCGGTTAAACGCCCACTTCCCTATGCTCTGTATTCCGGCGGGAAGCTTTATTTCTTTGAGCTTCGGGCAGTTTGAGAACATATAATCGCCTATCTCGGCAAACCCGTCCGGCAGCTTGACGGAGCACAGCGCGGTACACCCCGCAAACACTCCGCTTCCCATTACCTTAACGGTTTCGGGAAGGACGAACTCCGTGACCTTGCGGCAGCCGCTGAATGCGTTTTTCCCGATCTCAACAACGCCTTTGGGAATATTAAGCTCCGACATCTCCCAGCAATTCTGGAACGCGCCCTCGCCGATATTGCGTATGCTGTCCGGCAAAACCACCTTGCTTATCGTTCTCTTGAATTTCTTCTGATCGTTTGTTATCCTTGAAGCGTCCGGAGAAAAAGCGAACTCTCCGATAGCCGTTACAACGCCTTTGCCGATCTTCGCGGGGACTTCTATCTCGGTGCGCTTTCCCTTGTATCGCGTTATGACGAGTGTGCCGTCCTCTTGCTTTTCACAGCTCCATATCTTTTTAAGCTCGCTTGCGGAGTTGGGGTCTGCGTTCAGCTCGCGCTCCGCCTTTTTCTCGGCTTTGACGCGCTCGGCGGCGAGATCGGCAGTGCGGTTCTTGAAATCAAGCAGGAACGCTGTACATTCGGTCTTTTGCTCCTTGTTCGCGTATTCTATCATCTCGTCGCGCTTACGCGGCATTTTCAGCCAGCCGTTCTCCGCGCATATCGCCAGGCACTCCACGCTGTCCACGTTTATCGCGCCCTTCATAAGCATTGTTTTGTTCATCTTCTTCTGATTAAAGTTGTCAAGTATAAAACGGAAAACCTCCGGCTTGAACAACCGAAAAACCTTATTGTGGGGGTTATAATTCCCCCAATAGATAGCGTCGGTGTAATGGAGAGTTTTACCGCCGACCTCCGCTATTATGTTTCGCGTTATTTCAATGTATTCGTCGTCGCACAGACACTCCATCATATAGCTGTATTCCTGCCATTCAAAGCTGCGCCCGCCCTCCGTAAGAGTTGCCGTCCGTTTCTCGGAGAACCTTGCGCCAAACTCCTTCAGCACGGCGGTGATCTCGCGGCTGCCGCTCATTATCGAATAGAACAGAAGCTCGTTGATGTCAAAAAGTACGCGCTCTCGGTTTTCGCAGAGATACCGCACGATCTCAACGCGCTGCTCCATAGGCAGGGGCTGATATGTCTTGACGGTCTCGCCCTTGCTGTTTTCAAGGCTTATGGAATTGTCAAAGCATCCGTCCGTTCTTCTGATAAAGTATCCCCTGCGAAGCGCATCGGTCATTTCCAGCGGCGCAAGCCAGAAATATATTGTATAAAATCCGCCCAGCTCCTCGTTTCTTATGTACTTGAATGTAGCGCCGCTATCCACGAGAGCTTTTACATACTCCAACCCGCGGTAACGGCACGCAAGCGCCAATGCCCGACACGAGTTTTCGTTTTCTCCGAGCTTCCCGCAAAGCGTTGCGACCTCTTGCGGCGTGCCTGTCAGCACCGCGTTTTCGAGAATTTGTGAGTTTTCCATTATTTGTCCTCCTTGTATTTGTAAGCAATGTTGTTTTTGGCGCAGTATTTCTCCGCGTAAGAACCGCGCTCCACCGCTGCCGTAAGCTTCGGGCTGTCGGCGAAAATGTGCTGCGGTTTGCCGTCGCGCTTGAAGTTTTCGATCTTCTTTATCGAGGCGGGGAGATTGATCGTTTCAAGCTCCGGACACTCCCAGAACGCACGCGCCTTGATCGTTTCAATACCTTCGGGAAGCGCGACTTCTTTCAGCTTTACACATCGCCAGAACGCCCCCTGCAATATCTCCTTTACCCGCGCGGGGATCTCGATCTTCTCCAGATATTCGCACATCTGAAACGCGCTTTTGCCTATCTCCGCAAGGCTTTGCGGCAGCTTTACCTCCTTGAAGTTTCCTACGGACAGCGAATAATCGGCAAGCCTTTCCACCGATCCCGGAAGCTCCAGAACGTCAATTGCGGTTTGCCTAAACGCGCTGTTTTCTATGACTTTAACGCCGTTTGGTATATTGACCTCTTTCAGCGATCGGCAGTAATAAAAAGCGTATTCCCCGATCGTCGTTATCGTTTCGGGCAGGGTGATCTTTGTGATGCTCTTTTCACGGAATTCGCAAACCTCCTTTGCGATCCTTTTGGAAAGATACCACGCACCCGAAAACGCTGCCGATCCTATTGAAGTCACCGTGTCTTTTCCGATCTTTTCGGGAACGGCGACCTCCGTCTGATCGCCCTTATAGCTTGTAATTTCAAGCCGCCCGTCCTCTAATTTCTTGGTTCTCCAAATCTTCTTTAATTCCGTAACCGAATTGGGGTCTGCGTTCAGCTTCCGCAGCATACGCTTTTCGGCGCGTTCGCGTTCGGCGGCGAGATCGGCGGTGCGGTTTTTGAAGTCGAGCAGATACGCAACAAACTCCGTTTTGCCTTTGCTTTCGGCATAGGCGATCATTTCGTCACGCTTTCGGGGCATTTTCAGCCAATCGTGAGCAGTGGCGATCTCCAACAGATCGAACCTGTCGTTGTCAATGGCGTAGATCATATTCTGTTTCTTGTTGATCTTTCTGTTGTCAAAGCAGTCGAGTATGCACTCAAAAACCGCGCGGTCATAAAAAATATCCGTGCAGCCCCAGTAAGCGGAGTTGGTAAAGTACAGCGGCTCGCCGACTTCGCGGCGCATTGCGCGGAGTGTCGAAACAAAATAGTCAAGTCTGCCGTCCATAAGCGCGCGTTGGATCGTTCCCTCAAAATCTATCGCAATATAATGCCCCTCTTCGGGCTTTGTCCGCGTGCCTGTACTGTGGGTGAGCGCGTGCTTTACCTCGTCCGACAGCACCGCGCCGCTCTTCTTGAGCCGAGAATACGCGCCGTCGTCAGCGTCCATTATCGCCTTGAAAAGCTCGTCAGCTGCGCCGTATTCCGTTTGCAAAGAATAGTGTTTCGTCATCGTTTCCTCCAGGTATGAGATACGCGCTTAATATAATTTATCCGTCCATATGACCTTGCCGCTTAATTCTCCGGTTTCCGTCCAATGCTCCAGAACGTCCAAAGCAAGCTCATACGGGATAAGGTATTTTCTTGACATTACGGAATAGTCCCCGAAATAAAAGGTCACGTTTCCTTCGGCGGACAGATCGCCCAACGCCGTAAGCTGCGTTTCCAAATCAGCAGATTTATAGCACAACACCGTGTTTTCGTCCAAGCCGACACTCATTCTTCCGATGTCGTTTATAACCACGTCCACGGAAAACGGCGCAGTAAAAATATCGGCGGTCTCTTTTATGATCGTCTGTAATTGTTTGCGCAGAGAAACAACGGGAACTTTAACATTATGGTATCCGTCAACACAATATTCTATATAAGCATTCATTCGCATAAACCCCACATATCCTTGAAAACCGCGTATTCCACCGTCATCTGCGTGCCGAAAAGAGCATTTTCGGGCATTTCAACATCGGGAATGACTTCGTTCATATCCGCATATGTCAGCTGTTTGAACCCTCTTGCCGCCAAAAAGCCGCAAATCAGCTCTTCCAACGCGTATTGCGCTTTACAGTAAGGCTCGCCGCCAAAGCCGTCAAGAACGCTGTCCATTCTGTCGGGGTCGGGATTATCCGTCTCAAATTCGTGCTGAAGATAGTACACGTCGACCACCTTGCTTATCGACAGCACCGACTTATACCTTACTTTAAAATCGTTTTGGGAAAACTCGCACACATCAAAATATATCTCAACGCAAGGATCGTCCGACAGCTCCGAAACCTCCGCGTTGTTGAACTTTGTTTGAGCGGCATTTAAAAGCTCGTCTATAAATTTGAGCATTCCGTGACATCTTGAAACAAAAGGCTCAAAATTTTTTTGAATATACATCGTTTCAATTATCCTTTTAACTTCGTCGATCATATTTCGTTGCTCCTAAGCACCAGCTTTATCGCCCACGCGGGAACGTTATAGTTGTTCGGTTCGTCGTCGATGAACACAAACGCGGTTTCGTAATCGGGCTTTTTCGCGGGGAACGCTCCGTAACCGTCCGTCAGATAGATCAAGCCTTTAAGATTGGCGAACTCCCCGATATCCACAAGCGAGTTAACATAACTGAACACAGGGCGGAAATCCGTGCCGCCCAAGCCGTGTATCTTCATATTCTTTAAGTAAGCATCGAACTCCTCCTGCGAGGTGATTTTCACGTCTTCCTGTATTGCCGCGTCGCATTGTATTATGTGGAGATTTATTTTCGTGAAGAAGCTCTCCGCGCTTTTGAGGATATTGTAGGTCTTTTGAACAAACTTCTGTACTAACTCTCCGGATGTCGAGCCGGACGTGTCTATCGCGATAACAAAATCGCGGATAGCTTTTACGTCCTTGTATTCCAGCGGCTCGATAAGCGGCATATTTTCGTAGAGGTTAAGCCCGTAGGTGTAGTAGTTGTAGTCAAACTCGTCGGGGTTTATCTTCATTATCTCGCCGCGCACCGCGAATTTCTTGAGAAATTCGGTGTAGTCGTAGCGCTCGCGGTTCACCTCGCGCAGGTTTTGCGTGAGAAGTCCCGCCTCCGTGCCGCGCTGTTTCCCGAACGTTTCAATATCCACCCGCATAAGCTCGCCTATGCCTGTCCAATCGTCGATAAGCTCCGCGCGGTCAACGAAAAGGAACCCCGCACCGCCGCCTTCGACGCTGCTTTGGTTGCAGTAGCCGGGAATGCCTTGTGCGGCTTTCTGCTCATCGGTGAGATACCATAAAAAGTGGTCGTCCGCCTTGAACAACATTCTAAGCGCGTCTATTGATTTTTGCGGCAGTCTTTTGTCCAGCAGAAAGCGGTATATCTTCTCCGCCGAAAGCATCTTAATTTCGCCCTTGAAGCCCTCTAAGAACTGCTCCTGCTGCCCGGAGCGCAGTGTTGTCAGATAATCGAACTTCAAGTCGTTTATCACGCTTTCAACGGCAATATCGCAGGCAATATCCCAAAGCTCGGCGTTTATCAGCGTGTTTACGAACATATGCTTGAACACGCAGTGGAACACCGTATGCAGATAATTGCGCGTCATCAAGTCCTCTTCCACGCGAAACGCCGATAAAATGTGCTTCGGGTCGTACAAAAACACCTTTCCGTCCGTCGCGCAGGACGTGGTATGCTCGGGATCGGGTTCGGGAGTCAGGCGGCTTAGCGCCATATCAAGAAAGCGCAGATTTACCAGCAGCTTGTTTTTCGACATTTGCAGTATTTCCCGCGCTATTTTTTTTGTTTTCTCCTGTGTAACTTCATCAAGCATTTTTTTCTCCTGTACGCGTATAAACTTATGGGCATCTCTAAAAACCGTTCTTCCGTTTCAAACCGGTCTTTAAAGGCGCCCTTTATTTATTAAGTTTTCATTCCGAAGGCTTTGTTACGTCCACCCAATCCTTGCGGCACGAGCATTCCTCAAGCTCGCTTATTGAAAGGTCAACGGCGNNACCGCCGCAGGGAATACACGCTCAAACCGTCTGAGCGAATTGTCGAGATACACCTCCGCCCCCTCGTTTATTCCAAACGGACATACTCCGCCGACCGGGTGCCCGATAAGCTGAATGACCTCATCGGGGGAAAGCATTTTCGCCTTTGCGCCGAATCTCGCCTTGTATTTTGCGTTGTCTATTTTCACATCGCCCGCCGTTACTATCATAACGGGCGTTCTGTTCACCGAAAACGTAAGCGAT
Source organism: Ruminococcaceae bacterium UBA5579 (assembly GCA_002425305.1). GTDB lineage: Bacteria > Bacillota > Clostridia > Oscillospirales > Ruminococcaceae > CAG-115. The sequence goes on along the minus strand of DILZ01000136.1, from coordinate 5,338 downwards.
TTTGCAATTCGCGCCGGCTCGCAGCCCAGCGCCCGCGCNNGCCGCCAGCTCCACGGTGGCGCTGCTTTCGTTGAATGTCTTTATCCTGTCCGCAAGCCCGAATTTTTCGAGATGCGCCTTTGCTTTTTCAGCCGACATTTTTTCAGCTCCTCTTTTCGTTATCCGTCATCTTAGGCTGTCTTCAAGCCCAAGCGTTTTAGGTTATCTTTGGTCGTCCGCTTCCACATAATAACCGTTCGCGCGAACTCCGTCTATCGCGTTGATAAAGTCGCTGAATTTGGTATATCCGTAATCCGTGAAGTCAAAGCCCGAAAACTGCTTCTTTATCTTTCCGCTGAGCGCCTTTATGCTATGGCTTCCCTCACCGTGCGCGAAATCAAACACGAACTGCTCTATCTCGTCGGTGCGCTTTATGAACTCCTCTTCAAGCGACAGCACATTGCGTTTTTCCTTTACGCCGTTTATGCTCGCGGCTAGCTTCTTCATAGAGGGAAATCCCAGCTCTTTAAGAAATCCTCTGCCGTATTTTTTGGTGAGAAATCCACCCAGCTTCGGCAGCGGCACGCTGTTGTTGTGCTGCGCTACAAACGTAAATATATCGCGCTTTACGGAGTTTATATCGAGCTTTTGAACAATGTCGGCGTCGGTCGTTTCGGGTTCCGCAGTCGGAGCGGCGGCTTTGGCTGTTTTATCTGTGGAGACGCTCNNCTCTTCTTGTCTTCGAGTACGAAATTTTTTGCGACGCTAACTCCCGAAACGGTGGCAACCGCCGCGGCAAAATCCGCAGCCCCCAGCTCTGCGACGTAGCTTTTTCCGTATTTCTCCAGCAGCATATTATTCAGCTGCCCCAGATTTCCGCCGTTTGGCATATTGTCGGACGCGTACTTGCGCACCTCCATTGAAAACAACTGCGGAGTTATGCGTATCAAAGGCCTTGTGGAAGGATCGCCTGTCTTTTCGGGCTGTTTTTCCTCTGGAGCAGCCGCTTTAACGGGAGCGGCGTTCGCGGAAGACGCAAGCGCCACATCGTTGCCGTGCCGAACGAACTCCGAACGCTTGTCGATAAACCGTGCGAACCGCTTAGAGCCGAACCGTCCAAAATCCACCTTGCCGAATATTTTAGTGACATACTCGTCGACCTTGGAGATGTCGTCGTGATTTCCGTTTTTGCGCTCAAGATATTCGATAATGACGGCGGTGATCTCCGAAGCGCCGGGTTGGTCGGCGGGAGCTTTCGATTTTGCCGCGCTCTTTTTCAGCGTCACGAAATTCGAGTTTCGGCGCAGCTCCGAAAAGCTGTCGATAAACATCGAAAGGCGGTTGTAGCCGAGCGCCGCGTAGTTGATCGTCCCATAGCACGAGGTGAGATATGCGTTTATCTTCACAAGATCGAGCTTGCCGTCGTCGTTTTCCTTGACATAATCGAGGATTGCCTTGCGCAGAGTTTTTTCGTCATAATCTCCGATGCTGTCACAAACCTGATTTAAGTAGCTGAAGTGGTGGCAGCTTGAGGTGAACGCTATCGGGGTCTTTACCTCGCCGATGCCCACAACGAGTTTTCCCGCCTCGCGAAGTCTGATGGCAAGGCGCGTGAAGTCGCTGTCGCTTGTAACGAGAACAAAGCCGTCGACATTTCCGGTGTACATAATGTCCATTGCGTCGATTATCATCGAAAAGTCCGTCGCGTTCTTACCCGCGATATAGCTGTTCTGCTGAACAGCCAATATTGAATTGTTCATAGCGGGGATACGCCAGCCCGTATTGTTCTTTTCCCAATCCCCGTAAACGCGCTTAATGGCAAGCTCGCCGTACTTCGACGCCTCCTGCAGGATAAACTGCGCGTATTTCGCGGATACGTTGTCGCTGTCGATAAGCAGCGCTAATTTCTTTTCTTCATTCATAGTTTTTCTCCAACGTTTCTATCTCTAACCCCTTGCATCTAATCTCTTATCTCTTACCTCTAAACGGCCACCTGTATTTTTTCGTCGAACTCGTGATATCTGTAGTTTTCCGCCGTAAAGCTGTCTTTCGTGAACTTGTAAAAATCCGTAACGTCCTCTACTCGCATTTCGGGCGCAGGAAACGGCTCTTTTTTGATAAGCCGTTTTACGGTGTCGACGTGCCTGTCGTAGATGTGCGCGTCGGCGATGACGTGGACAAGCTCTCCCGGCTCAAAGCCGCTTGCTTTCGCGAACATAGTAAGCAGTGCCGCATACTGGCAGACGTTCCAGTTGTTGGCGGTCAGCATATCCTGAGAGCGTTGATTAAGTATCGCGTTGAGCCTGTTTCCGCTTACGTTCAGCGTAAACGAGTAAGCGCACGGCGCAAGCGCCATTTCGTCCAGATCGTGGTGATTGTACATATTGAGGAGTATTCGGCGCGAGGTCGGGTTGTGCTTTAGGTCGTGCAGCACTCTGTCCACCTGCGTGAACTCGCCGTCGGGATATTTGTGCTTTACGGACATCTGATACCCGTAAGCCTTGCCGATCGTTCCGTTCTCGTCCGCCCAGGCGTCCCAGACGTGCGAGGACAGCTCGCGGACGTTGTTGGAATGTTTTTGGTAGATCCACAATATCTCGTCTATCGCCGAACGGTAATAAACGCGCCGCAGGGTCATTATCGGGAACTCCTCCGAGAGGTCGTATCGGTTCACCACGCCGAATTTCTTTATCGTGTGCGCGGGCGTTCCGTCCTCCCATCTCGGGCGGACTTCAAAGCCCTCGTCCGATACGCCGTTCTCCAGAATATCGCGGCAATTCTGTATGAAGATGTCATCTGCTCTGCTCATAAAATCTCCTCTCGGCGTCAATCAAATAGCTTTCGTCGCCCCGTTTCCTTTTGGTCAAAATACTTCAGCAGCTTTTTCGCCATTTTAAGGTCTCCCGCGCGCTCTGCTGCGGAGAGCATGATGTCGCGGTTTATCGGGGCAACCATACCGTTTTTCATATCGACCTCTATATGTGGCAGAATGTCCGTCCATATCTTTTCGGGGGTATCCGCGCCGTCCGCAATAAGCCTCGCGCCAAGTATGTAAAATCCTCGCTTGAACCACAAAAGCGGCTCTTTGTGCTCGTTGAATATCANNTCAAAAGAGCGGTTTCCGTATCGCCCTTTTCGAGCAGAATTTCCGCATATTCGTTCGCGGCGTGAAACGCGTCCGAGTTATTGAACGCTTCGGGCGATTTTTGAAATATCTGGTAGATTTTCGTAACAGCAAATTCCTTGTCGCCGGGGCGCTTTGTACACCATTTTGCGATCGACTTCAGTTCCTTCAATCCCTCAAGGTCAAGCTCTTCGCTTTTGAACTCGTTGGTCAGCTTGAACACAAGTTCGGTTTCCCCAAGGTCGGACAACGTGAAAATGCAGCTGTAAAGCGTAAATTCGTCAAGCGGAGTTGGCTTTATAACACGCGGCTCATAACCGCACGCGCAGTCGAAATTCGCGTTTTTAGCGCGCTCGAAAAGTTCGCTTTCGGGCGGCTCGCCAAGCTCCATAAGCATACTCGTCAGCGTTTCGAGATTATCTCCTATACCTTGAAACGAGTTGCTCTCGCGGTCTTTCAGCTCCTCAATAAACAGCTCGCGCACGAGAGCCCTCTTGTCGGGCACTTCACACACGTTATAATAAAGCGCGTAACAAAGCCGCATACGATTGGTGTAGTTCTTGTCAAACGTTCCCTGTTCCTCGGAACGTTGAGCGCGGTAAACATAGTCCGCCTTATCACCTGACAGGTATTTCCGCACGTCGTCGGAACAACCGAAAATAACGCGTTTCAGCTCCTCAATATACATCACTTGGTTTCCGGCTGCTCACTGAGAATAAACATATCGTAAATGACCTTTATTGCCTTCTCAAAGTCCTTTTCGTCAATTCCGATGATAATATTCAGCTCGCTTGAGCCTTGATCTATCATACGGACGTTGATCTCGGCGTGAGAAAGCGCCGCAAAAACGCGTGTTGCCGTTCCCTTTTTGGACTTCATTCCGCGCCCTACTACCGCTATCAGCGCAAGTCCGTCGATGATCTCGAAATGATCGGGGCGAAGAACGTCCTTGAGCCTATTCACGAGCTTCGCGCGGTTGTCCGCATCTCCAAGCTCGTGCGAGTTCACGACAACAGACACAGTATCAATACCCGTGGGCATATGCTCGGGGAAGATACCGTGATTTTCAAGCACCTGAAGCATACGGCGCATAAAGCCGTTTTCGGAGTTCAGTCTGTCCTTTTCGATCGAGATAGCGGAGAAGTCCTTCTTGCCGGCAATGCCCGTAACGAGAAATTTGGTGTTGCTGTCGGCGGTGGGAACGATAAGCGTGCCTGCGTCGTCGGGAGCGTTGGTGTTCTTGATGTTGATGGGGATATTCGCGCTGCGCACGGGGAAAATAGCGTCCTCATGAAGTACGCCCGCGCCCATATATGAAAGCTCGCGCAGCTCGGAGTAGGTGATGACCTCGATACCCGCAGGCTTATCGACGATGCGGGGGTCGGCGACCAGAAATCCGGAAACGTCCGTCCAGTTTTCGTAAAGAGAAGCTCCTGCGGCTTTTGCTACCAGCGAACCCGTAAAATCGGAGCCGCCGCGCGAGAACGTCTTTATCGTGCCGTCGGGCATAGCGCCGTAAAAGCCCGGAATGACCGCTTTTGGAGTTTTCTCGAGTATCGCTCCAAGACACGCGTTGGTAACAGCAGCGTCAAAATTCCCCTTGCTGTCAAAGAAAATGCCCTTTGCGGCGTCCACGAACGCAAAGCCTAAATAGTCCGCAAGCAGAATACCGTTGAGATATTCGCCGCGTGAAGCCGCGTAGTCGCGGTTCGCGCCCGCGCGGAAGCTTTGTCCTATCTTGACGTATTCCTCCTCAAGCGACACCTTAAGTCCAAGCTCCTTGATTATCTCGTTGTAGCGTTCGCGGACGGGCGCAAACGCCTTTGCGAAATCCTCGCCGGTAAGGACAAGCTCATAGCATTGATACAATAGATCAGTGACCTTAGTGTCGTCCTTAAAGCGCTTTCCGGGCGCGCTTGGCACAACATAAACGCGCTCGGGATCGGCACGGATGATCTCCGCTACCTTTTTGAACTGATTTGCGTCGGCAAGTGAGCTGCCGCCGAATTTGACCACTTTACTCATAATATCTACCTTTCTTTTTATTTCTCTCCCAACTAAAGACTCCTCTAAAAATTCTATGTGTCGTCTTAATAAAAAAGCCCTTATACAAAGCATAAGGGCATTTTGTTCAAATGTGACATCGTAACCAAAAAGATTTGAAACAAAACTGCCTATTGGAGCGAGTCAGCGTGAGCGTTTTTGCGCATTTCGCGCGAAGCGCGAAATCGAATT
>DILZ01000133.1:12553-18599 GCA_002425305.1 Ruminococcaceae bacterium UBA5579 | reverse complement strand
GGGCAGCAACATCAGCGGAGCTATGAGCTCGAGCCGCTTCAATGCTCGCGTTTATTGAGAGAATATTTATCTGACGGGCTATCTCGTCAATGTCGTGAGTGGTTTTGGAGAAGCTCGAAACGCTGCCGTTTATCGAATCCATCGCCTTGTTGATATCGTCGGAGAGCACCTTAAGCTCGTCCAATATAGACGCAAGCGACGTTATCTGCGAATGATTGGTGGTGTTCAACTCGGTTATGCCGCCCAGCGACTCGGTAACACTTCCGATGTTCTCGGTCAGCTGCGTGACGACCTGATTAAGCTCGTTTGTGACCTCGCCGATAGCTGTGTTCGTTTCGGCGATGTGCCGGTTGCGCTTGTCCGCCTCATTCTGCATATACTGCGCGCAACTCGACACGGAGGAGACCCCCATAATGATCGCCTTCGCCATTTCGCGGCAGGTGGAAAATCCGCACGCGTGGCAGTTATAGTTGCGTTCGGTGTCCGTAATCTTGTTCATCTTGTCGAGCATATCGTCTATCTGCTCTTCGGAAACGTTCACCTTGGTGATATTCTCCGGCGGGATCGTTCTTAAGAAATCCTCATAGCGCAGAGTTTTGTCAAACTGCAAAAACTGTTTGTCGCGGTGTTTCCTGTCGAACTTTACGCGGTGATTGCGGTTGTATTTTTCAATGCCGTTCATAATTCCGCTCATACGATATATCGACATCTGCTCGCCGATAGCGGGACCCGAGCCGCAGCCGTTTCCGCAGGAAAGCACGTCAAATACGTCGGGCAGGTCACGCGCGCCCATTTGCGAATACAGGTCGAGGTTTTTGTAAACAACGTCCGTGCCCTCGGAGTTTATTACCCCAAGCTCGGGGTTTTCAAGCTCAAGACACGCTTTAAGTCCGCCCGGACGCGGATAGATAGCGCCCATAATGCCGCCCGCGCCCGAAAACTCAAAATTCGAACGCACCTTGCGCAGATTTTCAAAGTTCGTGCCGTTCTGTTTAAGAAGCTCTCCCAGCCGCTCAAACGTCACGTTGTAATCTATAAGCCCCGTTTCGCGGAACTCGTCCGATTTTGCGATACAGGGAGAAAGCGCCGCTATCTTTGCCCGCTCGCCTAAGTATTTCTTCAGATACACCGCCGTGCAGAGCATAGGCGACATCACCGGAGAAAGGCTTTTCAGCGCGTCGTGGCAGAATTTCTTTATGTAGTTCACGATTGCGGGACACGGCGACGATATCAGCTTCGATTTCGGGTTCTTCTCCATATAGCGGATATGTCCCCAGGTGCATATGTCAGCTCCGAAAGACACGTCGAAAATCTTTTCCACGCCGTTTTTCTTGAGGATATCCAGCACGTTGCGCCAACAGCCGTCAAACGACACCTTTACGGCGGGCGCGCAGACAGCTATTATCTTTGCGCCGCTTTTAAGGTCCGCCCAGAAACGGTCGGTATCGTCCGTATATCCGCGCGCTTTGTGCGAGCAGACTTTAACGCACGCCCCGCAGCGAATACACTGCTGCTCGTTGATGTTGAACACCGGTTTCCCGTTTTCGTCGTGCTCGACACTGTTCGCCCCAATAGACGGACAAACACGAACGCAATTGTTGCAGGCAACGCATTTGGATTTATCAAAAGTTATCATCTTAATTTCCTCTTTGTAACACGGGCGTTTATCGGTATCCTCCGAAACGCGCTCCGACAAAAAACAAGAGGCAAGAGGTAAGAGTCGGCATTCGGCTCTTACTTCTTACCTCTTCACTTCTAAATGCTATTTCGCGTAATCGATAGCTCTGCTTTCGCGGATCATATTCACCTTTATCTGACCCGGATACTCCATCTCGTCCTCGATACGCTTTGCGATATCCCGCGCAAGCACCTTCATATTGTCGTCGTTAACCTGCTCGGGCTTTACCATAATACGCACCTCGCGCCCCGCCTGGATAGCGAAGGATTTATCGACGCCGTTGTAGGAGTTGCATATCTCCTCCAGCTTTTCAAGACGTTTGATGTAGTTTTCATAGTTTTCGCTTCTTGCAGCAGGTCTTGCGGCGCTTATCGCGTCTGCCGCCTGAACGAGACACGCTATCACCGTGCGGCACTCAACGTCGCCGTGGTGAGCCTCTATCGCGTGAATGACCTCAGGGTTTTCCTTATACTTCTTGCAGACGTCAACGCCTATCTGAACGTGCGAGCCTTCGATCTCGTGGTCAAGTGATTTTCCTATGTCGTGCAGCAGACCCGCGCGTCTTGCCAAAGCCGCGTCCACGCCAAGCTCGCTTGCCATAATACCCGCCAGATGAGCCACCTCTATGGAGTGGTTAAGCACGTTCTGACGATAAGAGGTCCTGTACTTCAAGCGTCCGATAAGACGGACAAGCTCGTGATTCAAGCCGTTGACGTTCGTTTCCATAACGGCACGTTCGCCCTCCTGCTTTATCCGCAGCTCTACCTCCTTGCGCGCCTTCTCAACGGTCTCCTCTATCCTCGCCGGGTGAATACGCCCGTCCTGAATGAGCTTTTCAAGAGCAAGCCGCGCTATCTCGCGGCGAACGTGGTCAAAGCACGAAACCGTGATAGCCTCGGGAGTATCGTCAATGATGAGATCGACGCCCGTAAGCGTCTCCAGCGCACGGATATTTCTGCCCTCGCGCCCGATAATGCGTCCCTTCATCTCGTCGTTCGGTATTGCCACAACGGAAACCGCCATTTCCGAAACGGTGTCCGCCGCCAATCTCGCGATAGCCAGAGAAATATGCTTTCTTGCCTTCTCGTCGCTCTCGTCCTTTATCTGCTGTTCGTAAGCGGCTAGCTTTACCGCCTTTTCGTGGTTCAGCTCGGAATCGAGCATTTCCAGCAGGTGTTCCTTTGCCTGTTCCTGCGAAAAGCCGGATATCTTCTCCAATATCTCCATTTGCCCGGATTTGAGCTTCTCCGCCTCGGCGATCTTCTCGTCCGCTTTTTTGTGCTTTTGCTGAAGACCCTCCTCCAGCTTTTCGAGCTTGTCGTTCTTCTTGTCGAGATTTTCTTCCTTTTGAGCTATCCTGCGCTCGGAACGCGATATCTCGCTTCTGCGCTCCTTGATCTCCTTTTCAGCCGCCGATTTGTCGTGCTGAATTTCCTTTTCCGCCTGCGAACGCAGGGCATAGATCTCGTCCTTTGCCTCCACAAGCTTCGCCCTTTTGATCGATTCCGCTTTTTCATTTGCTTCTTCAATGATCCTTGCCGATTCCTTCTCGGCGGATTCAAACTGCGCCTCGGCTGTCTTGATGCGATGCTTTACACCCTGCCGGAAGCAGAAAAAACCTGCAACTACCGCGCCTAAGATCAGCGAAGAAAGCATTCCGATCAATGCGACGTATAATTCCATTGTTTGCATTGTCGCTTTCCCCTCCTTATTTTGATCCGCACGTTTTATAAAACGCGCGTCAATAATTCGGCGGAACAAATATACAATTTTCAAGCAGACGGCACACCGTCCGCATTTTTCCTCCATATTCAATTCTCGTTCGTTAGCTTGATAAGATGTGAGTTTTTGTCTTACTAAGATATAAAATCGCACGGCGCTGAACGCCGGCGCAGAGTAAAGGATAGAAGATATACGGTCTTTGCCGTAAATCATATATTATGCCGCCGTAACGTTATAAAAACACAAGTATCATAAACGTCAGCGAATCTTCAAAGCGGGTTTCCCCGCATTTAAAAAATCCTTACTTCTATTGTACTACAAAATAACCAAAATGTCAAGAGAATTATTATTTTATTTCAGCATTTTTTTGTATTTTATGTTGTAAGCACGGAAAACGACGCGAAAATATAAACAAAAGTTTACAAACGTCGCTTTATTAACACATTTCGCGGGTATATCTGCGGAGTTTTTGTTAAAAAAGCAGAAAAAATTTACGCGGCAAACTTAAGAAACATATCCACAGGATAATGTTGCTTTTAGGACAGGCTGTTTAATATTGTCCATTGAAAAAATCGTGAAATAGGGTTATAATAATATTGTATGGGGATTTTTTTCTTACGAAATGCATTGGACAAGGGAGCGGTAATGTGAACGAAATGTCACCGAAAAAGCAGTCTTTGATCGGCAAAATATTTCAGACCCTGTTGACGTGGACTGTGTATTTCCTGTTCCGTCCCAAGATAATTTATGCGGACAAAACACTGAAAAAGCGGCTTAAAGGCAAACCGGCAGTGTTCGTGGCGAACCACACTCACCACTTTGACGGAGCGTTCGCGATGTCGGTGCTGTGGCGGCANNAAGCCGTATGTTCTTGTGAAAAAGAGCTGGTTAGAGAAGAAGGGGACGGGGAAGTGCATCGGCTTGTGCAGAAGCATACCGATAAACCTTGACGAAGCGGACGGCGCTTGGTACGAAACGGCGCAGGAGATAGTTGCGCGCGGCGGTTCGCTGCTGATTTTCCCGGAGGGCGGTTTGGCGCGGAACAAGAAAATAAACGAGTTTAAGCCGGGCGCAGCATTGCTCTCCGCAAAAACCGGAACTCCGATAGTGCCGTGCGCGATCTGGGGACCGTATGACGCGGTTTTCGGCAAGCGTCAGAAGATTTTGGTAGGCGAGCCGATAGAGAGCCACTGTCCCGAGGATATGCGCCCCTCCAAATACGCGCGGCAGCTTATAGCACAGTCGGAACAGGCAGTCAAAGATCTGTACGATCAAATGCGGGAAAAATACGGCGGCTGCGGACAATACGACAGGTGATAGTGTAAATTTGACAGCTGACAGTCATTCGGCTGCACGCTGTCTGAAATATTCAATTTTAAAAAGGAGAAAATGTTATGAATCACGAGGAAATTTGCGCAAAAATCAAGGATATGCTGGTAGAAAATCTGCGTATACCGGCTGACGAGCTGGAGTACACCTCCGAGCTTTTCGGCGACGATATCGGATTGGATTCCATCGACTCCATCGAGATAATCGCGGGTATCGACAACCTGTTCGGCGTTCAGATGACGGGCGCGGCACGCGAGAACTTCCAGACCGTTGAAACGCTTGCAAAGTACGTTGAGGAGCATCAAGGAGAATAATATGTCGAAACGTGTTGTTGTTACGGGTCTTGGACTTATCTGCGCCCTCGGAGAGAACACCGAACAGTGCTGGAACGCCGCAATAAACGGCGTTACGGGCATAAGCGAGGTCAAGACCGTAAACGCCGAGGGCTGCTACGCCAATCTCGGCGCGGAGGTAGATCTTCCAAACGAGAAGCTTTCGGGCGAGGACTACGACCGCTCATCGCTGCTGTGCATAAAAGCGGCGGGCGAGGCTCTCAAGGACAGCGGATATGAAATAAACAATGATAATTCCGACCGTATCGGCGTTATCATCGGAAACTGCGTCGGCGGCGCGGTATCGATCGACAAATACTATACCGCGAACAAAAACGGCGGCGGCAAAAACACCGACGTTCTCAAAATGCCTGCGGCGGCTTTGGCGAACAATGTCGCGTTCCATTACGGGCTGAACGGCACGACCGCGAACATCGTGAACGCGTGCGCGGCGGGTACGATATCGCTGGCTTACGCGGCAGACTTGATACGCTCGGGTAAGGCGGACGCGTTCGTTGCGGGCGGCTCGGACAGCTTCTCGTCGCTGGCGTTCGCGGGATTTCACGCGCTGCACGCGCTCGCTCCCAATCCCTGTTCGCCGTTCGATCTCTCTAACGGTATCACGCTCGGCGAGGGAGCGGGTATCCTTATTATAGAGGATTACGAGCACGCTAAGGCTCGCGGCGCGAAAATATACTGCGAGGTATTGGGCAGCGGCGTTTCGTCTGACGCTCACCACATCACCGCTCCCGACCCCGAGGGTAAGGGGCAGATGCTGGCCATTACAAGAGCCATTGAAAACTCGGGACTTTCCGCCAACGATATAGACTATATCAACGCCCACGGCACGGGCACGGCAAAGAACGACGAGGCGGAGTTCCTGTCGCTGCACACGCTGTTTGACGACAACGACCACCTCTCGGTAAGCTCCACGAAGTCTATGACGGGGCACTGCCTGGGAGCAGCCGGCTCAATCGAGGCGGTC
>DILZ01000133.1:11254-12538 GCA_002425305.1 Ruminococcaceae bacterium UBA5579 | reverse complement strand
CGACTATCGGCTACACGGAGGAGGCTCTCGAATCGCTCAAGGAAAAGGCGGGCAACATTGATTTCGTGCCGAACACCAAACGCGAAAAGGATATCAAATTCGCGGCAAGCAATTCATTCGCGTTCGGCGGAAACAACGCTTCTATCGTATTCGCGAAAGAGCCGCGCGATATCCCCGACCGCACGAACAAGGAGCGCATTTTCATCACGGGTCTGGGCGAGCTTGTAAGCGAACCGACCGTTGAAATAAACCCCGACGATTATAAAGAGCACGGTATCAAAATGGCGTTCTACCGCAAGCTTGACCGCTTCTCGCAGCTTCAGCTTATAAGCGGAATGATGGCTTTGAAGGACGCAGATATCACGATAACCGACGATAATGCCGGAGATATCGGAATAGTTGTCGGCACGGCGGACGGACCGCTGACCGAGGTATACAACTTCCAGAAGACCGTCTGCGAGAGCGGCACGGCGGCGGGATCGGCGTTTGCGTTCCCGAACACGGTGTACAACGCGGCGGGCGGATATTTCAGCATTTTCGCGGGAATAAAGGGCTACAACGTCACCAACGCGAACTCCGTCCAAGCGGGCTTGCAGAGCCTTTGTTACGCGGCGGATATTATCAGGAACGGCGACGAGAGTATTATGATAGCGACGGGCACGGACGAGAACACCGAAGTTACGGGTTATCTGTATGACACTCTAGGAGTTATGAGCAAGGATATGCTCGGCGAAGGATCTGTGTCGATAGTTCTGGAAAGCGAAACGAGCGCGGATAAGCGCGGTGCGAAAAAGTACGCGGAATTGGTAGGCTGGGCAAGCGCTCACAAGAGTGTAGAGTTCGGCACTCTTAAAGGCTCGGAGGACGCGCTTAAAAAGGCGATTTTGGACGCTTGCGGAAACGCGGGGATAACTCCCGCGGATATCGACGGGGTATTCGGCTTTGCGAACGGCGTACCAGAAGTAGACGAGCTTGAAGCAAGGGTTCTCACGGACGTTTTCGGAAAGGACAACGAAATATTCAAAGATGATATTATCGAGGTCAAGGACGATCTTGGCGAGGCTCGCGCGGCTGNNCGCAGCGGCGCGTTATCTCTCACGAGGCTGGCGCGATTACAAGTACGTTCTCGCGGTATCGTTCGGTATCGGCGGACAGTATTCAGCGGTGGTTTTGAAAAGACCGCCCGAAGCCGAAGGCATACGGGCAGCAATGTAAGAGCAGCTCAGGCAAATTGCGCAAGCCGCCGGGGAAGCGGAACGGAGCGCAAAGCGCATAGTGTAGCTT
>DILZ01000133.1:7748-11132 GCA_002425305.1 Ruminococcaceae bacterium UBA5579 | reverse complement strand
GTCTTGGCTTGATTGCGCAACGGAGCGCGAAACGCGAAGTGAGCAAGCAAGACAAGATTTTGAAATTATTTAAAATAAGGAGAAGAATATGGTTGCACTTGTAACGGGAGCTTCACGCGGGATAGGAAAGGCGTGCGCTCTTAAATTGGCGGAGGACGGCTATGACGTTGCCGTGAACTACAACTCCAACGACGCGAAAGCAGCGGAGACGGTCGCGGAGATAGAGGCTCTCGGACGGAAAGCAAAGGCGTTCAAAGCGAACACGGCTGACTTGACGGCGGTGCAGGGAATGTTCCGCGAGATACAAAAGGAGTTCGGACAGCTTGACGTGCTGGTAAACAACGCGGGCGTGGTCGACGACGCGTATCTGCTGATGATAAACGAGGACTCGCTGTCGCGTTCGCTGAATATAAATATCAAAGGTTATTTCCACTGCGCGCAGCAGGCAGCTCTCAAAATGATGAGCAAGAAGCACGGAAAGATAGTCAACGTTTCTTCCGTAAGCTCGATATTGGCAGTCGAGGGGCAGGGAGTATACTCCGCGACAAAGGGCGCAGTGAACTCAATGACCGCGACGCTCGCCAAGGAGCTTGCGCCGCGCGGGATCACGGTAAACGCGGTAGCTCCGGGTTTTATTGAAACGGAAATGCTGGACGCTATTCCGGAGGAAAAGCTCACGGAATATAACAAGTCCATTCCCGTCGGACATTTCGGCACGGCAAAAGACGTGGCGAACGTTGTCGCGGCGCTCTGCTCGCCCGCGTTCGACTATGTTACGGGACAGGTCATCGTGCTTGACGGAGGGCTTAGCTTATGATGAATTTGCTTGAGATAAACAAACGTATTAAGCAGCGTCCGCCGTTTCAGATGATCGAAAAGGTGCTGGAGCTTGAGCCGAACGTTTCGGCTGTGGGTATAAAAAACGTTTCGGTGAACGAGCCGTATTTTACGGGGCATTTCCCCGAAACCCCGATAATGCCGGGCGTTCTGCTGATAGAGAGCGCGGCGCAGCTGTGCAGTCTGGTTATCGCTCCGGAAAACGCGGCGGCTGACAAGGACAAGCTGTATGTTCTTTTAAAGGTAAAGGATTTTAAGTTTTTAAAGCCCGTCGTTCCGGGTGACACGCTGAACATATCCGTCAAGTGCATAATAGCGACAGCGGCGGCGTATGAGTTTTCCGCTGTAATCTCCGTGGACGGAACGGTCAAGGCAAAAGGCAATATGCTGTTCACTTCTATTGATAAAAGCGCAGTGTATGACAGCGATTAGTTGCCGCAAGAGGCAACCCTATAGTTTTACGGTTGGCGGGGTGGATTATGATAGTTGATTTCAGTGCGTCCATTGTAACGGGCGGAGGCGTGAGAACACGAGTAGAAAACGCGCGTGTTTTCTACTCCGAAAACTGCAAAGCGTATTTCGATGATATTCTTAACAAGCGCGGAAAGGCGTTTGCCGATTCGGCGTGCGGGTTTTTGCTGCTGGACAGCTTGCTTCAAAAGCACAAGATCAACCGTTTGGAGCTGACGATAACTCTTGATGAAAACGGAAGGCCGCGTACAAATCGTCCCGACCTCGATTTCAGCATATCACACAGCGAGGGCTGCGCTGCCTGCGTTATCGCGTTAAACGACAACGCGGGGTGCGGCACAACGGATATCGGCGTTGATATTCAACGCGAACGCCCGTATTCTCTTGAAAAAATGACGGAGCTTGCGAGTACTTTTATGAACAACGACGAGTTCAGGGAATTTTCCGAATTGGCAGCCACGGGTAAAACTATCCCGCTTATGGCCTATGACAAGGATATGGAATTTTTCGCGCTGAAAAATAAGCAGTTCTACACCGCGTGGACGCGGCGCGAATCCTATGCAAAGCGCGTAGGGTCGGACATCTTTGACAACCTCAAAACGGCGAGTATAGACAGCGAGTATTTCCGCGACGGTGTGATAAACGCCTGCGGAGAACGCTATTATTACAGCATTTGCGCTTCAAAGGAGGCGTTTGAGGAAGAGACGGAACAGTCTGCCGAGGTGAACGAATGAAGATACTGATATTAAACGGCAGTCCGCGTACGGAACGCTCAAATACACTTCAGCTGGCGCTGGCATTCGCTAATGGATTTCCCGAGGAAACAAATACCGAGGTCGTTCATCTGTATAAACAAAATATAAAGCCGTGTTTGGGCTGCTTTTCCTGCTGGACGAAAACGCCCGGGAATTGCGTTATTAATGATGATATGCAGACTCTGTACGAGAAGCTTGAAAATGCCGACGTCATCATTGAGTGTTTTCCGCTGTATTTTTTCGGTATGCCCAGCACAATTAAAGTTATGACCGACAGATGTCTGCCGTTTATGAAAACCTATCTCGGCACAAGCGATGAGGACGGAAAATCATCGTTTCATCAGCTGCGTAACTCCGCTATGCGCAGTAAAAGTCTTGTGCTGATCTCCACCTGCGGATATGTTCACACCACGCCGATGTACCCCGCGCTGCTAAAGCAGTTTGACCTCATCTGCGGAGAGGGGAACTACACCGCGATACTCTGCTCGGAAGGTGAGCTGTTCGGATATGAGGGTTTGGCGGAGCGGCAAAGGAAAGGATACCTGTCCGATGTTACTAAAGCGGGCGCGGAGTTCGCGGAAACCGGAGCGATCTCCGAAAAAACGGCGGAAAGGCTGTCAAGACCTGTGCTTTCACCAAGCGGCTTTGAAGCTATCGTGCGCTCGCATTGGGGCGGAGAGGAATTTCCGCAAATATAACAGATCGCGTTCCAATACGGAACGCGATCTTATTTATTCGACAAATCGAAAGTTTAAGGACGCAGTGTCCTGTGAGAACACACTGTCTGTTATGCTCAAAAAAATATCCGCTCTTCGATATATGCCTTGACATCGGCAATCGGAATACGCACCTGAGCCATAGTGTCGCGCTCACGGACGGTAACGCAGCCGTCCGTTTCGGAATCGAAATCATATGTCACGCAGAACGGAGTGCCTATTTCGTCCTGGCGGCGATAACGCTTACCGATAGCACCCGCGTCGTCGTAATCCACACAGAAGTGTTTGGAAAGCTCCTCGCAGAGTGCGCCCGCCTTTTCGGAGAGCTTTTTGGAAAGGGGCAGCACTGCAGCCTTCACGGGAGCAAGCGCGGGGTGGAAACGCATAACGTTGCGGCTCGTTCCGTCCTCAAGCTGCTCCTCGTCGTAAGCGTCGCAGACCACCGCGAGGAACAGACGCTCCACGCCGAGCGACGGCTCGATAACGTACGGAACATACTTTTCGTTTGTTTCGGGATCGAAGTATTCAAGCGACTTGCCCGATGTTTTCATATGCTGTGTAAGGTCGTAGTCGGTTCTGTCCGCTACGCCCCAAAGCTCGCCCCA
>DILZ01000133.1:1176-7708 GCA_002425305.1 Ruminococcaceae bacterium UBA5579 | reverse complement strand
AATAGAAGCAAAGCTCCTCGGGCGAGTGGTCACGCAGTCTGATGTTCTCCTCTTTAAGACCGAGGGAGAGCAGGAAGTTCTTGCAGTAGGTTCTCCAATAATCGAACCATTCAAGGTCGGTGCCGGGCTTGCAGANNAGAACTCCAGCTCCATCTGCTCGAACTCGCGGACACGGAAGATGAACTGTCCGGGAGTTATCTCGTTTCTGAACGACTTGCCGACCTGCGCCACGCCGAACGGCACTTTTTTACGCGATGTTCTCTGAATATTCGCGAAGTTCACGAAAATACCCTGCGCTGTTTCGGGGCGGAGGTAAAGCTCGCTTTTGCTGTCCTCCACCGTACCCTGCGCTGTCTTGAACATCAGATTGAACTGACGTATATCGGTGAAATTCGTGCTGCCGCAATCGGGGCACTTTATGCCCTTTTCGCGAATATAGGACAGCATCTGCTCGTTCGACCAGCCGTCGGCGGTAGTTTCGCCGAAGTCCTCAATGAGCTTGTCGGCGCGGTGACGTGTCTTGCAGTCCTTGCAGTCCATAAGCGGATCAGAGAAGCCGCCGACGTGACCCGAGGCTACCCAGGTCTGCGGGTTCATCAGTATCGCGGAATCCAAACCGACGTTGTATTTGTTCTCCTGAATAAACTTCTTTCGCCAGGCCTTTTTGATGTTCTCTTTCAGCTCCACGCCCAAGGGACCGTAATCCCAGGTGTTCGCCAGGCCGCCGTATATCTCGCTGCCCGGGTACACAAACCCTCTGTGGATACACAGAGTTTTGATCTGATCGAGTGTTTTTTCCGTGTTCTTCATAATTTTATTTCCTTTCTTAATCCCATATGGCGTATGGGGAGATTTACAATTGTGAGGTCACCATATCCGTTGCTTCTTTGAGCTCCTTGCACAGCTCCAAATACATTGCGGAGAGCGTTTCCTCTGCGGGTCGATCAGCAAGTTTTTCCAACTCTTCGGAGTATCTTTTCAGATCCTTGTCATTTTGAGCGGTGAGAAACCGCTCCATCGCCGCCACATATTCTTTTTCGTTATTAACTCCCTCAAGGAGCTTTTTATGCTTTTCAACGAGCTTTTCGGGGGGATTTATCGTTCCGAACCTGTCCAATACTTCATTGCACTTTCGGCAGCTTTCTCTGGCTTCTTCCCAATGAGGCTTCAATTTTGCAACGGTGTCGTTTTCCTCATCCAACGGAACGGCATTAAGAACCACCACATAATCCCTCATCGTGGACATAAGTGTTTCCCGGTATTCGACAACGGTAAGCTGTGCTCCTTCGGGAGCAAACTCTACCGGCGTCACATCAATGACCGTCTCAGCAGGCTGCTTTCCGCAGCCCGTAAAGATCATCATTATCGGGATGACTGCCGCAATAAGCAGTGTGAATATACGTTTTTTGATCATAAACAGTTCACTCCTACTCTTGAATACCGTCACTGCTATGACGCAGCTTTTACTTCCAGCAACAGATCCATAAACACCGCCGCGAATTGCTGATCTGACGGGATATTGTCAAATACTGTTTCCGCTTCTTTTGTATATTTCGCGAGTTAATCGACAGTTTTTGAATTGAATGCCTTTTCCACCGTGCTTACGAATTTCTTTTCCAGATCGACCGCCGACAGCAGCTTTTTATGTTTGTCGGCGAACTGCGAAGGCGGCTTCATCTTCCCGAATTTATCGAGCGTTTTTCCGGCTTTGCCGCAGATATCCTTAGCCTTGCTGAGCTGCGCCTGCACCTCCGCAAGAGTTTTCGCTTTCGCCTGCAGCTCGCTGACCTCTTTAAGATCGGCGACATACTCCTTAAAGGTCGCGTACAGCTCGTCGTAATACTCCTTTGGCGTGAGCTGCTTTGAGCCGCACCCCGTGAAAAGCACCGTAAAGGGTATAATCACCGCTATAAGTAATGCTGTTAAACGTTTTGTCATAATACTGCCTCCTCAAGTAGTTTTTTAATAACCACGGGGAATTGCTTCTCCGCCGGTACGCCGTTTAATATCGCGTCCGCCTCGCCCGAGTATTGCATAAGCTCGTCGGGCGTTCGAGCGGAAAGCACTTTTCTTTGTGCCTCGAAAAATTTCTTTTCAAGCTCCGCCGCTGCGAGGAGTTCTTTATGCTTTTCGGAGAAGCGCTCGGGCGGCTTCATTTTGGAAAACGCACCGAGTGCCTTTTCCACACGGCGGCATATCTCCGTCGCCTTTGTCTGCTCAAGCATTATCTCCTGACTTGAGCCGACGTCCGTCCGAACAGTCTCGAATTCCCCTACAGCCGCTGCATACTCCTCAAATCCCTCATTCAACCGCTCGCGGTATTCCGCCTCGGAAAGCTGTCCGCAGCCGGAAAAAATCAGCGTTATCGGAACAACAATCGCTATAAGCAGCGCTGTGATACGTTTTGTCATAATGCTGCCTCCCAAAGCAGTTTTTGATAACAACGAAATCGTCCGTCATTCACAGCCACATAAACCTGTTATAGCGCGAGCTTCCCCGCCGCAGCCGCGACAGCTCCCTCATAAACTCCTGTTCTGCGATAATAAAGCTCCCGTCCTCTTTAAGCGCGGACGCCGCCTTTGACATCTCGCTGACATATCCCTTAAATTCGCTTTCCAGCATAACATCGTGGAACATATTCTCGTACTTATCCAAAAACCTCCGCATATCGGGGATCCCCGCGCGGACGTTTTCGAGCTTGGTTTTCAGCTTTTTGGGAACCTTGACCTTTTCAAAATAATCGCAAACTCCGCGCAGATTATCCACGGCTTTAGCGGCGCGGTCTTTGTTCTCGCGGACGAACGCCAGGGCTTTCGGCATACCGCCCGCGCGGTACGAGTCGACTATTTCTTCGGTTATTTTCATCAGCTCCGTGAAATTATCGGCAAGAATTTCGTTCTGCTTTTCGGCTTTTTTGATGTTGCCGTTCGATATCAAAAACAGAACCAGCCCCAACACGATCGCGCCGACCGTCGACAAAATGGAAATCGTTTTTTTATTCATAGCAGACCTCCGCGGTTCGCCGCACAGCTTTATCGGAACTTTATTTAAGAGATAACCAAGGCCATGTACCTACGATAATTCCCGACGGGGAAACGCCCGCCGTTTTGCCGTCCCAAGTCCACGAGCTCTCGCCGAAAGCCTCGCGCGGAGGATATTCCGANNGCGGCTGCCCCGACCGTGTTTGTGTACATTGCTCCATATGCTCTGCCGTCCTCGTTTATATGTATCTCCGCATACGCGTTGGTTATATTAGGGAAATTTTCCTCAAAAAACTCCGCAAGGGTGTGGTCTAATTTTTCCGGTTTGTACTTATCGGCATCATATCCGGAGAGCGTCCACTTGCCGTCCGTTACCGTTATTTTTATAGTGCCGCTTTCCCACATATTTCCGCCGTGGCTTGTGCATTCCGCAATGTAGGCTGTGACGATATTGCCTAACCTGGCAGCGGTCGCGTCCGCGCTTGTGATCTTCGACTTGACAACATGATCGGCAAGCTCCGCTGCAATGCTTTCCGCAGGATTTTGCGCCGTCGGCTTGCTTTGCGCGGCAGGAACGGTTGTCTGCACTTGTGACGGTTGGCTTTGCTGAGGTGTAGGATCGTTTTTCTTTCCGCACGCCGTGAGTGTTGATATTGCAGCGGCAAGCGCACAAAACGTCATAAGTTTTCCGAATTTATTCATAACTATTCTGCCTTTTCGAGCGTTTCTTTTATTTCCGTAAGCCGCCGCTCATATTGCTCCAAAACAGCGTTATTGGTATCACTGCGGCTTTTTTCGTAGATATCCATCGCCTCGTCCTTAAGCTTCAGAACGTCTGCGGAAATAGCTTTGCCGCTTACCACATAACGCGTGGTTATGACCTGCAAAATATCCGTTAAAATATTCCCCAAAGCGTCCATTAGATCCTCACTATCCAACCCATATCATCGGGGAGCTTGCCGTACTGAANNTGAATATCTTCTTTGTGATAGAGAGATTGTGCCGATCTTGTTATCGTTTATCGTCATTACCTTGTCGCCCCACTTGAGATGACCGACGGGCGAGATAACAGCCGCCGTGCCCGTGCCGAACACTTCGTCGAGCTTGCCGTTGTCATATGCCTCTGCAACCTCTTGGATAGTAATTCTGCGCTCGGTGACTTTCATACCCCATTTTTTGCAAAGCTCAATTGAGGACTTTCTCGTGATACCGGGAAGCACCGAACCGGTAAGCTGCGGAGTGATAACTTCGCCGTCTATCACAAAGAAGATATTCATCGAGCCTACTTCCTCAATATACTTCTGCTCCACACCGTCCAACCAAAGCACCTGCTCGTAGTCCTGATTATGAGCCTCGTCCTGTCCTTTAAGAGAGATAGCGTAGTTCGCGGCGGTCTTTGCAAAGCCCGTGCCGCCTCTTACGGCTCTTACATACTTCTCCTCAACGTATATTTTTACGGGGTTAAGTCCGGTGGAGTAATACGCGCCCGACGGCGAGAGGATTATCATAAACAGGTAGTGATCTGCGGGTCTTACGCCGACATAAGGGTCTGTCGCGAAAATAAACGGGCGAACGTACAGCGACGCGCCGTCCGTGTGAGGGACCCAATCCTGTTCAAGCTCAATAAGCTGCTTCAGCGCGCCTATAACAAACTCCTCGTCGATCGGCGGAATGACCATTCTCTCGGCGGAAACGTTCATTCTCTTGAAGTTCTCATCGGGTCTGAACAGCTGTATCGAGCCGTCCGCAGTGCGGTATGCTTTCAGGCCCTCGAATATCTCCTGACCGTAGTGCAGACACATAGCCGCCGGGGACAGCGTGATATCGCCGTAAGGCACGATACGCGCATCGTGCCAGCCCTCGCCGGTGTCGTAGTTCATCACGAACATATGGTCGGTGAAAATGTGCCCGAAGCCAAGCTTGGTCTCGTCGGTCGGCTTTGCCTTGGGAGCAGTTGTCTTTTGAATTTTGATCTCCATTGTGAATTACCTTCCTTTTTGTTGGGGGGAGTAGTCAACTTCCCGAAATTTATTTATACAGATTTATTTTACCACTTTTTGTCGCTATTGTCAACCGCTTTTTAAGCAAAAAACGCCGTGCTGTTGCAGCACAACTTCGACATCTCTGTAAAACGACTCTTTTTCTGTAAGCGCGGCAAAAATCCCCCGAAAAACATCGGGGGATATATCACTTATCAATTCAGCATTCTGGATTATTCAAAATGCCGGTTTGTTTTCCTCGGTATTGTCGATCCTCTTAGCGTTCAAAACTCCCAAAGCAAGGAAGAACATCAGCACACCTATAACAACGCAAAGACCCATAGCCGTGTAAATGCTGGGCAGCTTCTGGGAAAGGTCGAAGTCCTCGCCCGCCGTGAAAATCGAGCCTGCCGCCGATATCAGCGTGAACGGCTGATAATCGCTCAGTCCCCTTGCGTCAAGGAAGTATTGTAAAAACGCCTGACCCAGATACACCGCGCCTACCATCAAGCCCGGGCGAGAGGAGCAGATGCCGAGCGAGAGATACACCGTAACGATGAACGTCATATACACCGCCATTATAAGCGCCCCGAACGCCACCATACCGAAGCTGACGCGGTCAAGCTTGAACAGCGCGTTGCAAAGTCCGCCTGCGGTCAAACCTCCGAGGAATGTCAGTACGAACATCGCAATCGGATAGATGACGAATTTCGGGACAAGGTAGTTTTTGTTTTGCAGACCGCTGCACAGCGGCACTATCATAGCGCGCTTCTTCTGCTCGCCGCCCGCCGCCGATCGTATAACGAGCATTATGATAAGAAGCGAGTAAGACGCAAACTGTACAAGAGTATATGAGAACACAAATGCCGCGCTTTGGAACATACTCATCACACCCTCAAGCCCCCCGACTCCCGCAAGACTGTCGGACGTGGCGGCTATCTGCGCCGTTTGAGTGGGAGCCTGCATTTGGGTCGCCATTTCCCTCATACTATCAAGTGCTTTGAGCATAAGCGGATCCGCTATCGCAAAGCCGAATATCGCAAGCACCATTCCCAAAAAATGATATCTTCTGAAAAACAGCGCGCGCTCCTTTTTTAAACTGTGTTTTAACTGTGCCTTCATTATCCGACCACCTTTCCGAACACCTCTTCGAGAGTTGCTGTTCCTATCGTGAAGCTTTCGAGCGTCATATCGTTCTCGGCGGCGAGCCGAATAAGCTGCTTTGCCGCGTCCTCCGCGCCGTTTTCCTCGAAGCCGCCGAAGCGGAATACGCCTGTGTCGTTGTTGAACTCGGCGTTGGCGAATTTTACCTTTAACAGCTCGAGTTTCTGCTCCTGCGTCAGGTTCCGCACGGACATACTGATGACGTCGCCGCCGTATTTGCGGAGGATCGTTTTCATATCGCCCTCCTCGGCGATAATGCCGCCGTTCACTATGCCTATGCGGTTCGCCACTCGTTCAACGTCCGAGAGGATATGCGTGGACAAAACTATCGTGCTGCCCAACCCCTTCAGACGTTCGATTATCGCAATGACCTCGCTTCTGCCCTGCGGGTCGAGCGCGGAGGTAGGC
>DILZ01000133.1:826-1029 GCA_002425305.1 Ruminococcaceae bacterium UBA5579 | reverse complement strand
TACTCCAGATACTCGCGCGCTGTCATATACGGAAATATCGTGGGGCTTTCGGGAAGATAGCCTATAGTTACGGGTCTGCCGCCGCCTATCTGCATTTCGCCCTCATCTTTTGGAATAACGCCGCAGATGATGTTCATCGTAGTGGTCTTGCCGCAGCCGTTGCGGCCCAAAAAGCCGTAAACGTCGCCGTCGTTTATATCCAT
>DILZ01000133.1:574-777 GCA_002425305.1 Ruminococcaceae bacterium UBA5579 | reverse complement strand
CCTTTCGTTGTCTTTTGAAAACCTAATTAGTATTATAGCTCATTAATGTGAAAAACGCGTGAAAAAATATACAACCTGTAAACGTATACCGCAAACCCGCGCAAGGCGTATTTTTACGGCAGCACTTGACTTTTCCGTCACAATATAGTATAATTATTATGGAAGTTCGTACTCTTGCTCAGAAAGAAAACGATATATGAAAA
>DILZ01000133.1:0-539 GCA_002425305.1 Ruminococcaceae bacterium UBA5579 | reverse complement strand
AAGGAACTGCATTATGATCAACGCAAAGAAGAAAAAGCTGCTTATTATTGACAGTGAGCAGAACTGCAAAGAGCTTTGCAATATTCTGAACGGCGCGTATGATATATCCGTTACCCAAAACATTCGGGAAGTGACCGAAATACTTGAAGGACAAAAAGACTGCACGGACGCGTTGTTGATAAATCCGGATATGCAGGAGGAACTGTGCGCCGCAGTAAATATTATTAACAGCAGCGCAAGATTGTCCTCTATACCCATTTTGCTTTTGGTAAGCGAAAACGCTTCCGAGGAGCAGCTTAAATTTCTCGGTTCAAGCGCTGTGGACTGCATTTCAAAGCCCTATAACGGTAATGTAATTGCAAATAGGATCGAAAACGCGATAATACTCAAGGATTCTTTGACATTTTACAGGATAGAGGAGATGCTGAAACAGCTGCCCTCCAATATCTATCTCAAGGACAACGAGGGAAGATATGTCTTTGCGACAAAGTATTGGCACCATTTGAAAAAACCGGCCGACGATCCCACACCGGACGATC
>DILZ01000076.1:10981-15302 GCA_002425305.1 Ruminococcaceae bacterium UBA5579 | reverse complement strand
AAAAAGCTGAGTGATGAGGTATTTCTCCTCGTCACTCAGCTTTTCGAGCGCTTGATCAAGCATTATTTTAATGATTGTGTTGTCTTGGAAATCCGAGGTGTTGTCTGCGAAATCCTTTCCAATCTCCGCCAGCCTGTCGAGCGAATCCTCGCGGCTCGGAATCTCCTTGACCGTTTCCTTCTTTCGGTCGATGATATATTGCGTTTCCTTGAGGTCATGCTCGACGTACTTGATGCGCCGATCCGACTTTTTAAGAATTTGGTAAACCTCGTCGGAAACTTCAACGGTTGTGCCGTTTTTGATGATGTATTTTTTGGACATTTTTAGTTCCTCCCGTAATTCAGAATTTTGTTTTGGTCAAAATTCGAATTATGGGAGGCGACCTGCACCGAGGTGCTATCCGTTTTGGAACAAAAGAATATCCGAGGCGGGTTTTCGCCTCGGATTTGAAATTATCTAAAAGAGCCGATTGGATAATTTGAGCCGCGCTGCCAAACAGCCTTTTGATTCCACAGGCTGCTTGGACTATGATAATCAACTCCTATATAATAAAATGTATCATTCTCTCGTATCTTCTCAGAAATCTTCATTCCGTTCAATCCAGGCATATCAACGTACAGAAATAGTGCGTCAAAATAATTCTGATAGTAGTCCGAAAGCAAACTCGCGCCGTCGGCGTATTTCGTGATCTCACATTCATTCAGGCAATATATTTGCAGTTTGTCCGAAATACAGTCAATCATTTTATGCTCGTTGTAACACGTCGCAAACTTGAACAATGTTTTCACCGCATCTCTTGCTCTACAATCTCTAAATCGTAGGAGTTTGTAATTTCAAGTTCTAACCAAACCGATTATGCCGGTGAATAAATTTTTGGAGCAATCGCATTCAAACGCAATTACAAGAGTCACTGAACCGTTTGGGTCTGGGGCTCTTCATTTTCGGGAGTAGTTTCTGTTAAAGTTGATGTTGTTTCAGCATTTGATTCTGTATCACTATCGCACGCTTCAAAATCCAGAATGCTTTGCAGATCTGCGGCAAATCTTCTGTATCGGCTTTGAGGAGCTCTCGTTGCTGAATTAATAACGAACAAGACAAATATAATCACTCCGTATATACCAAAAATTATAAACGCTCCCGACAAGCCGAGTTCAAGCGTTTCAGTTACACTCATATCTTTGTCGATCAAGGCCCCTAGGATAACGGCAGAAATGGGAATCAGCAGCATGTCCATAAATTTATTGAATTGCTCGTTTGTGTGTCTGATTTTTTCGTCAATGTTGTCATTTATTGATTTCAATCTTGCAATTAAATCAGGAAAAAGACTCAAAGAAATCTTGCGTTCTTGTGTTAAATATGTTTTCAACTTAACGCAATATGATTTATAGCTTTCCCAATCGTTCTTACTGTTCTTTATTTGATGCCGTTCGGTACATATCGAAACAGCTATACAAAGCGCAATATAGATACCAGCCAATAATGTTTCAACAATTGAGAGGTTGTTATCCTTGTTACCCAGAAAACCGATAACAATAAACGCAACCAAAACGACGATAAGTGAAATTAATAGGACAAGTATTTTAATAGGTATTCTAAATATCATCTTGAAAATGGTACCTTCTTCTTTCTCAAGCCAATCCTTGTAACAATACAATAAGTTGTTTTCCATTGTTTCCTCCTGTTTTCTTGCAAAAATAAGTACATTCTTATCACTTTTCTTTAATGCTCCCTCTTAACCTCTTGCCCCTTTGTGATAGGGATGCCGTGGAATTTCATCACTATCATAAAGCAAGTAAGTCCGCTGTCTTGCGTTTTCTCCATTTTTCGACCTCCCCTTCAAAAAATATGCAGCAGCATTGAAGCTGCTGCATTAAATAGTATAGCGTTATGCTACGGTAAACGTATGAGATGTTTCCAGGTCATCGAAATATGAGGAGCCGGGAGTATGGTCTTTGATAAACTTGTTTACCCGCTCTCTGAATTCAGCGTCGGTATTCCACTTGGCGATCATAAAATCGGCATTGCAGTGAGTCACATTGAAGTTGAAGTCGAATTTCTTCTCATCATCCTTGCAGCTATGGCTTATTTTCACAGTATCGGTATTAAATTCCGTAAAATAAGCACGCAGGCCGCAGGCGTGCTTGTCATCCTTGACAAAGTTGACAAAGCCCATCAGAGTATACGGATCGCTGTAATGAGGTGAATTAAACGAGAGGGTATCCATTAGCTTTCCTTGCTTTTCAAGATACTTTTGAATCGCGTCTTTAAGGTGTCCCTCGGGCTGACCGTTGATATCAAATCCTACCTTGATAACTTCTTCAACGACATCCTTACCGACCTTTTTATCGTTGTATTTAAGCTCATCAACGGAATACGTACTGAAAAACAGCCCAGCCATAGCATTAAAGCCTTCGCGCCAGTTCTTTGACGACACCTGTTCCTGCTCGCTGGTTCCGGCGTGCTTTAAAACCGCTGCAATTAAAATGTTGCTCAGCGATTCCATTACAGCTGTCAAGTTGTCGTCTTCACCTGCCGTAAAGCTTGCCGCTTTATTGAACATCTGAATAAAATCCACCATTCCGTATGAGTTGACGCCGGAAAACACAGTTTTTGATTCATCGCTCAACGACGCTGTTTCCGGAGCTTTTAACACGCTGAAATAGTCATATGCTTTCTGCACCTCCGGATTGCTCTCCAATTCCAAAATGCTAAGGCTCATAGTTCAACACTCCTTTATTTAGATTATGATGCCTGAATATCAACAAGCAGCTGATCCACAAGCATAAAATTATCTGCGGGATTTTGCATATTCATACTGTTGGAAATATTGCTCTCGTTCGAGAACGCAGCCATATTTTCGGTGAGTATCATCACCTGAACATCGATCTGATCCGCCGTATTTTCGTTCTCATCCGCTGTAGATGTGCTGCCGGTGATCTCGGAAATAATGGTATTGTCGGTTTCCGTGAGCAGATCGGAAACGGAATCCTCGTCCGTGTAAAGCTCGTCAAGAATATCCGCGTTTGCCTGAACAAGAGCCTTCTCGGTCTTAGCCGCCTCAATCGCTGCAAGCTCTTCCTCGGAAAGGATTTTCTCAAACTCGCCCGTTTCAATATTGAAGGTTTCGGATACCTCATCTGCAAACTCGAAGGTAAAGCGCTCGCTGTCAAAGTTACGGATCGTCAGAATGTCGCCGCTCTCGGTTACGGAAATAACCAGTTCTCCGTTGTCCGTCATCTCAAACGAAACCGCGTCGGAGTTGATGCCGAGGAGTTCTACCTTGTTGTCGCCGTTGTTGTCCTCAATAATATCCGATCCATAGCCTATACCGAACCTGTGAGTATCATTGCCCAAGCCGCCGTAGAGGAAGTCGTTGCCTTCGCCGCCGTCAAGGATATCGTCGCCGTCGTTTCCGTTAAGTGTATCGTTTCCGATGCCGCCGAACAGCATATCATCGCCCGCGCCGCCCGTGAGATTGTCGTTGCCGCCGTCGCCGTGCAGTGCAATACCGTTGTCGCTCCATGCGGTCATCCAATCGTCATACTCTGTCGCGTGAACCTGCTTGATGGGGTTTTCAGCGTTATCATAAGCATAGCGTGTGCCGTCTGCAAATCTTACTTCGAAATTGCGGTTGCTTTCGGAGCCAAAGTAGCCCTGAATTATCAACTTGTCCTCAACACCCTCGAATGTGATCATGAGATCGTTCCAGTTGTGTCTGTAAGCGGTCATTGCGTTCTCTGTCAGACCTGCACCGAACGAGATTGTGTTGATACCTTCGCTGTCGATAATTGTATCAGTACCGCTGCCGACATTGAAGATATATGTGTCGTTTCCTGCGCCGCCGTAGAGCATATCGTCGCCCTCGCCACCGTCAAGTGTGTCGTTGCCACCGTTTCCGTACAGCTGATCGTTGCCGATACCACCGTACAATCTATCAGCGCCGCTGCCGCCGTTAAGGTTGTCCGCTCCGCCTTCGCCATACAGAGTTACCCCTCTGTCGTCCATAGCCGCGATATACTCATCGCTGTCTGTGCCGTAAATAGTTCTCAACGGACTGTTGGACGCGGTTGCGTGTACTTTTCCGCTGCCGTTGAAGGTGAGATAGAAGTTTCTGTTTGCCTCGGAGGTAAAGAAACCCTCGATCACTATCTTATCCTCGGAGTCGGCAAACGTGATCGTTATATCGTTCCAATTGGTACGATACGCCTTGATCTGACTTGCCGAATATCCGTAGATGTTGATGGTATTCGTGCCCTCGCCGTCGCTTATGGTATCAACACCGTAACCCTTATTGAAGATATAGGTGTCATTTCCCGCGCCG
>DILZ01000076.1:0-10923 GCA_002425305.1 Ruminococcaceae bacterium UBA5579 | reverse complement strand
GCCGCCGTAAAGCATATCGTTGCCGTCGCTTCCGACTATCTGATCATCGGATTCCTGAGCGTCATTCATAATGCCATCATCATAGATGGATTCCATGTACTCGCTTCCGTCCGTACCGTATACCTTTCTGAGCGGGCTGTCCTTCGCCGCCGCTTCAACTACCGTGCCGTCCGCGAATACAAGCGTGAAGTTTCTAGCGTCCTTGTCAACGCAATAGTTTTTGAGCGTCAAGGTGTCGTCGAAACCGTCGAAGGTTATGAGCAAATCGTTCCAGTTGGAGCGGTACGCTTTAATGCCCGATGCCGTAAAGCCGTCGCCGAACATAATGGTATTTGCGCCCTTTCTGTCCTTGATTGAATCGTTTCCATAGCCGGGGTTGAAGAAGTAGGTGTCGTCACCCTCGCCGCCGTCGATAAAGTCGTTGTCTGAACCGCCGTCTATCATATCGTTTCCGTCGCCGCCGTTGATGTAATCATCACCGCTGCCGCCAAAAATAACGTCGTTTCCGTCGCCCGAGAGAATCTGATCGTTTCCGCTGTCGCCGAATATGATCTCGTCCTCATCATTGCCGATTATACGGTCGTCACCGCTGCCGCCAGCTATTACGTAGCTGCTCTCGTTGACAATATAATCGCTTTCTTTAGAGCCGGAAAGGAACCCGCTTTCGACCGCGGTTATGCTGTCTTTGAGCGAAACGATTTCGCCGTCAACTTCAAGAATATAGTTGTCGGGATTTTCCGCGAAGCCGTTTATAATAAGCTTGTCCTCGCTGTCCTTGAGCGAGATCACAACGTCCTCTCCAACGGAGATGATATCAAGCTCATCGGGCGATATTCCTTCAGCGATTTTTATCGTCGAAGTGCCTTCGCTGTCGCTGATAATATCCACGCCATAATTTCTGCCGAAGATGTATGTATCATTCCCCGAGCCGCCGTAGAGGAAATCATTGCCCTTTCCGCCGCAAAGACAGCATAACCGCGGTCNNAATCATTGCCCTTTCCGCCGTCGAGAATATCGTCGCCGTCGCCGCCGTAAACCAGGTCGTCGCCGCTGCCCGCGTAGATAGCGTCATCACCCTCATTGCCGTAGATTATGTCGTTTCCGTCGCTCCCGTAAACGGTATCATCGCCGCCGAAAGCGTGCATAATGGAATCATCAACGACTGCCTTGAGGACATCGTCGCCGTTTCCTCCATAGATATGCTTGAACGGGCTGTTCTTATCGGTAACATGCATTTTTACGCTGTCGAACTCGAGGTCGTAATTTGCGTATTCCTCGCCCTTGCGGAAATCCTTAATAACGAGAGTGTCGTTTGTGCCCTTGATTGTGATAGTCGCGTCGTATTCGCCCGTGCCGTTTACAAGGATATCGTTGGGATTAAGTCCTTTAAGGCATAGCGTGTTCAGACCGTCTGCGTCTATGACTGTGTCGTTGCCGTAGCCCTTTGCGAAGATGTATGTATCATTGCCTTCTCCGCCGTACAGAATATCATTTCCTGCGCCTCCGTCGAGAACATCATCGCCGTCATCACCGTAAAGTGTATCGTTTCCTACTCCACCGTAAAGTGTGTCGTTGTCCTCATTTCCGTAAAGCGTGTCGTTTCCGGCATCTCCGTACAAAGTATCGCTGCCCTCGCCGCCGAAGATGTTATCCATCCCGTTACCGCCGCGCAGAGTATCGTTGCCGTTTTCGCCGAATATGAAATCGTTGTTGTTTGTGCCGCTGTAGCTATCGGCAGAGGAGGTTCCAAGATATGTGAATCCGGTTTTTGTGAGTTCAACTATCTCCGCATAGTGTTCGGAAATTGCCGAATAATGACTAGAATATTCGCCAAAGTGGTTTGTGCCATTTGTGTTGTCAAACGACTTAAGGTAAACTCCTAGGTCGTAAATAAGCGAATCAATGTCGTCACCGTCAGCAATTTTCTCATCAAATATGCTGTTTAAAAACGCCATATTAAGAGATTTAGTCCCCATATCATTTTCGTATTCATATACAGCGTGCAAATATCCTCCAAGAGATGAATACATATTTAGAATATTAAAATATTGATCCTCTATACGAGTGTATATAGCTTTCAATATTTCTGCGGCATTGACATTCGGATTCGAGCCGTCTACGCCAACAAATTCACGCCCCATAAACTGTTCTACAACCTTAAGATCGCGCGCGTCAATATTACCTCCGCGACTGTTGATGGGGACATCTGTCGCATCGGTAATGAAATACAGAATTTGTTTCAAGTAATAACGTTTAACAGCTATGTCATTCGATTCGCTGAAATTATAGCACAATTCGAACAGAGTTCCGCTTTCATCATCGCTTATTGCTTGAATTATATTCGGAACATTGCCCGCCGTTACTACGCCGCCTTGCGTTGTGTCCGACGAATTAACAGGGAACCAGAATTCGCTGATCTCCGTAGTAGTGTCAATTCCGTTTCGGTTGATTGTAACAGATGAGGATTCCGCAATGCGCGATCCCGTTTCCTCGTCAACAAAGCTGATCTCGGCGTGTTCAAGGCTAATGGATATCACGCCGATCTCGTCTAAGGCCTTTAGTTCGTTTGCTTCGGAAATGCCGTTACGGTTAGCGTCGATCCATACGCACAAACTTGCAAATTGAGGATCGTTTTTATCGATCATACCATCGCCGTTCTCGTCAAGCTCGGCAAGAGCTTTGAAACCAGATTCGGATTTCGACCCGTCTTTAAATACTACTTGATCTCCGAAAAGCTCACCGCCGTTGTCAATTTTCCCGTTTCCGTTTCGGTCAAAAGCAAGAAAACCATCCTCGCTGCCGATCCATGCGGTCTTTTCCGCAAACCCGTTGTTATCGAGGTCAAAATTTACGCCGTTTGCAAGAGAATGAAGCTCAATACCGGGGTTTCCAAGATCAATTATAAGGGGATCGCGCGGCGGCTGAGCGTCGCCTGCCTTTTTATAATTTTCCGCTTCATCTTGAATTGCCTCAATCCGTTCATTGATTTTTTGAGTGTCATCTTCCTCCTCAATTTCTTCAGCAGCGGCAATAACAGACGATGGAATTCCAATTGCAGATAATATGATTTTAAAATCGGCAAGGGCAGCAAGTATTGTTGCCGCTTTATTTGTTTTAACAGCATCCAGGAATTTTATACACTCAGATATTATAAATCCGGAATGAGAGGTCTTATCTACAGTTTTACTGTGAATCGCTATAAGTCCACCGGCAATTACGCAAAATGCACCCATAGCTCCAATCTTTACAATAATATTTCCTTTACCGTCAACAATATTGCCGTCATCATCCATTTTAACATCGTTTTCTTCCTCTATGTTGTTGGGGATTTGATTAACGAGCGTATCTGCACTGGCTGCAACATCTTTGTGCGCAGTTTTTTTTGAGGATTCAAAAGCAGTTACCGCCTCTTTCTCTTTAACCGGCAGTCGGGGAGGATCTTTTCCTTCAAGCACACGAGTAAAGCTATAATAAATCATCCCTGTGAAATTATCCACCTGATATGAAACATCATATCTAACGTGTTCAGTTCCAGTTGGTGTGTTTACATCCAATTTAAAGCAGAATTCACCGCTTGGAATGTCTTCTCTAAAATCCTTTCCGTAATTAAACACCTTTTTTTCAAGTATTTTTTCTGTGTATTTGTATGCACGTGTTTTCGGACATTCGACATATTTTTCTAATTGCTTCAAGCCTTTTGTGTTTTTTTCCTCGTTGATACTGTATGAATAGGGCTTTACTTCCCAAATAAATATATTATCATTCTCTTCTAACCATATATCTGCACTGCCTTCACTACTTTGATTTTTATATTTTTTTAGGGCAGGATCTTTTTTAATTTTATCCATGTCATATTCCAAATATAGTTCTGTTTTTTGGATTAAAGAAAGATTTGGGTTGTTGTAATTATTTCTAATATGATTTTGAACCCTGGTATGGAATATATTGTAGGGTAATTTATCGTATTCCCTAGATAAGTACCAATTGTTTGTTCTTGTGTTAAGAGAAAGTCCACTTATATCCGGCAATTTTGCCTCATCAATTTCTAAATTTTCATCTAGGTTACTATAATAATTTAAGGGATGTTTAATCCACTTCAAAGGATTTTTTTCCTTAGCTTCATTTGCTAATTCTTCCGCTTCGTATCTAGCTTCACCTTGGCTTATTTCCTCAGCTTTTTGAGCAAATGAACTGTCATCATCATATGCCATTGCTGAAACAAATGTAGGCGAAACAAATTCAAACGCCATAACAAGTGTCATAAACAACGCAATAAACTTTTTAAACATAAGACAACTTCCTTTCTAAAAACATAAAGGACGAGACCTTTATAATTCCACTCCATAGCCTTTAAGTGTTTCAATATTCGCCGCTTTTCGGCGTTCTAGTTCTTCAAATGCTTTCTCGCACCATTCCTTGTCACCAAACATCTGTTTGGTAAATAATTCCCTCTCCTCGTGTTTGGATATATATTCATTTCGTTCTTTGTCTACTTTTCCAAGATAATGGGCGAGCTTTTCTGGGTCTTTTGCACAATTAACTTTATTGACCTTGTCAGACCGGTCAAATCCACGCAATCTGTATTCTTCATCACGTTTAAGAAAACTCTCACAAGTATCGACCTTGATCCGCACAAGTCCGTCATATTGGTTTAAATGATCATAGTGACCGGGATTATAATCTAAAAATGGTGTTCCATAAAATTTGTAAATATACTCCAAAAACGATTTAAGGTCAGTGACGCCATCTAGGGCAGGGAGTAATATCTGTTTTGTCAAATCAATTGCCTCCTCAAGACCGCTGATCGTTAGTTTTTCGTCTCCAGATTTGTGAGGGAAATATTTAACTGCTTTCTTCCAGTAGTTTTTATCAAGATCGAACATATGTTCTCTTCCATATATTTCCCTCTTACCTAAATAACTCGAATATTTTTCAAAATTTTTGGTTGGAAGTTCTATTTCCGTGCTGTAAACCGTTTCAACCTTGCATACTATATCATACTGACTGCAGTCAGTCCTCTCATAACCATCAACAAAAGGATGTCCTTTCATTTTCATATATGTTATAATTTGGATTATTTCATCCCCCACTATCCGCACAAAACAGGGGTACTTATACTTGATCCTCTTGAAACCATGCGGTTCAAGAGCCTCTCCAAACACCTTGACAAATGCGGCGTTAAACGCGATCTTTTTCTCCGCCGCTTTCTTGAACGACAACTCAAACGCGCCATCGTTCCCGGAGAGCTCATCATGATCGGCAGTTATTGCAAAGCCCGATATGCCGAACAAGTTGCCGATTTCCACCAAATCATCCTCGACAAAAGTGCTGTCCTGTCCTATTACCGCAAGGAATTTCTCAATGTCGCCGTTTTGAAGAAGCGGCTTCCAATCGTCGGCGGAGAACGACGCTTTTTCCACTCCATAACCCTCGCCGTCGCCCACGACGATCCTGCTTGTCCTGCCGTTCGGCGCGTGAAGCTCAAGTATCGCGAAGTCGCTGTCAACCGCCTCTGTGGTAAAGCACGAGGTTTTCATATCCCTTGCGATTTTCGCCGACAGCTTTGTAAGCTCGCCCACGCTGTCGTCTCCGTTGGACAGCGTGACCCAACCACCCTCCGAGAATGTCGCCGCATACGAAAGCGCAGCTTCATTTTCCGAGCACGTAACATACCCGTCCTTCTTCATAAGCTGCGTAAACATTTTTACAAACTGATCTTTGCTGTTACTCTTAATGTGCAGTGCCGTAAAAAACTTTCCCATAGTGTCCTCCCAAAGTTCATATAAGATTTGGATTAAAGAAATCGTCTGCCGACGATACTTTCATCTATCATACAAACAATACCACATACCACAGCAAAAGTCAAGTCTTTATTGTTCTGAAACCAACATTTTTGTAGTGCTGATTTCAATCAAGTTTATTTTTCGATTTAAGAGCGTTTTTTATCGCGCCTATAGTAAGCATAAAGCTTAACGCCGCGAACGAATATACCGTAGCAACAAACAAATTGTCTAACCCTATCAGCTTAAGCATAATAGAAATCGCAAGCTCAGCTGCCGCGATTATTATTGCGCGTTTCTTATAAACTTTATATTCCAAATCGTCCAACGGCTTATTTTTATCTTCTACGGGCGAAAGCACAAGCACGATCAGCACCGATATCAATAGGGTGACATAGTACACCCCTATCGCCAAAGAAAGATATTTCAATCCCATTGAAACGATAACAAGCATAATCAACGAATATATGTAACACCGTAACGGCGTTTTGGCATGATACCCGCCGGCGAATGACCTAAGTGGAATATACGCCGCCATGAACACCGTAACTTCGAGAAGTGTTCCAAAAATCAGCCCGATAATTAAAGCGGAGGATATGTTAAGAACAGACACCAGTATTTGATTTATACCGTATATATATATCTCAACTTCCTCCGCTTTAACCACGCTGCTGCGCACAAGGTCGTTACCGATCCTCTGCGAAAGCCTTGCAAGTAATCTCATGATCAGAATTTGCGAAGCTTTTTAGCGTCTTTAGGCAATTTCGGCTGATGAATAACAAACGCACATGCCGAGTTTACATTGACCGTCGTTGCCATTTTCGCAGCCGCAGCAATCGCCTTTTTGGCAACGCTCTTTTTGGATTTGTTTTTGCTGTTTTCCATGGTAGTAAAGTCCTTTCTATAAGTTTTCGATGTTATTTTACATTATCCGACATCGATATGTCAATAGGGTTGGCACGAAATGTATATAAATATGGCACGAACGGTAAAAATAAGGCTCGCGGGGGTGTGCCGTCCCGCGAGCCTTTCGGTTATATTTTATTCTGTATATAATGCAACGGTAACCGTAAAAACGTCATCATCGTCAATTTTCGATGTCCCGTTATATTTTTCCAACACCTCGTCAACATTCCTTAAGCCCCAACCGTGATTTTCCTTATCCGCCTTTGTTGTGACGATCTTCCCTCTTTCTTTTTTCACAGCGGTTTTATACGGATTCGATATTTTTATAATCAACATGCCCTTTGAGCATTTCATTCGCAGGTCTATAAATCTGTCTTTTTCAACCTGTGAAACAGCTTGCAAGGCATTGTCGATCAAATTTCCCAGGATAACGGTTAAATCAAACGGAGAAAAATTGAAGTCCGACGGCAAATCCGCTTTTATATTTATTTTTATTCCCAGATCTGATACCGACCGGAGCTTGAAGTTTAACAATCCATCTACAGCCGGAAATCCCGTATGAACCACTTCAGCCTTGCCTTGATACACGCCGATAATGCTTGAAATGTGTTTTTGCGCTTCATCAATATTACTTTCCTCAAGATACGAGTTTATAGTCAACAAATGGTTTTTGATATCGTGCCGCAATTTACTCGTTGCTTGGTGCAGATCTTCCACCAACAAAAGCTGATTCGCGTAATATTCGTTTTGCTGCCTGATCAAAGCGCTTTCCTGTCTCTCTTTGTAAAGCAAAGATATTCTGTCGAACAAAATAAACACCATAAAGTTCACAATCAAAATCGCAACTACGGATGATGAGACCTCATAAACCGAAAGTCCGTTAGACCGAAACAACATTGCAAGAATATACAATGATGAAACGGGAACCGCAAAGAGAGCTGCCCAATACGCTTTGGGCAACGCTGCGCCGCTCTTTATACTTTTGAAGCTGCTCGCTGTCATTGACACAATAAACAACAGGACGTTTGCCGCAACAGCTCCAAATATGGAATTGTAATTATTTGCTTCTGTTATGGGAAAATTAATATATCCTGTTAAAGTAACTACCATCATCTCCGTACAGGCGTTAAAGACGTATACCAATAAACCGACCAAAGCCCTTTTCTTTAATGATGAAGCGTATAGAAAAGTCAAAGAGAAAATCGCCGTAATATTAACAACGAAGTTTACAAGCGGATTATTTAAAATCAAATAGACGGATGAAGTCAATAGGTAATATCCAATAAATGAAACTGTTTCTATGACTTTTTTCACCTTTATCTCTTCAAAAAAGGCTTTCATCAGCTTATATAAAGCGAAGACTCCTAACGCTTGCGAAAACAGGTAGGTTATGTTATATAAGGTAAATGACCTCATAGCCTTTCTCCTCCAAATCTCATTAGAGCCTCTCGGGTCTCCTTTCTTTTGTTCCTGCTGATGGGTATCGCGTCACCGTTTGCCATGATCAGTTCCTCGTATTTAATGGATTTGATTTGATCGTAATTTACGATATATGAACGGTGAACCTGCATAAATCCAAAATCGGACAGCTCGTCCATTATTTCCGACATACTTGCTCTGAATTCATAATTTTCGTTTGCGGCAACAATTTTCAGATCATGCGCAAAGCTCTCAAAATATAATATTTCCTTTATTCTGAGCCTGTGCGAACCATTTTTATCTTTGAAAGCGAAGATATGATTCTTATCATCTAAAAGACGAATCGCCAGATCAATCATATCAAACAGCTTTTGCTTGTCAATGGGTTTTGGCAGGAAATTCAGAGGCTGTACATCATAAAGCTGCTTGTAGTATGTATCCAATGCGGAAATGTATATTATACTCGTAATGTGATCATCCAACTCCGTCCTGATCAGATGACCGAGTTCAACTCCATTCATCTTAACAAGTTCAATATCAAGAATTATGAGGTCACAATGATTTGATTTGAGATGTTCCCACAGATCCTCCGCATTGAAGAAGGAGGTTATATCAAGCCTTAGGTTCTTTAATTGCTGATATTCCATCAAATATCCGGTTATCTCCGAAACCGCTTCGTGAATATCATCACAAACCGCAACCCTAATCATAATATCACCCGCCTTTGCCTAATATTATACCATATAAATCCTGTAAAATCAATACATAACTTCACAGAATAGGTTATAATATAAAATACAAAGGTAGAAAGAGACTTTCGCAAATTCTTCAAATACAGGTAAAAAGTCCACAAAAACTGCATTGTGGCGCGGTTTTCTCGTTTGCCGGATTTTCGTGCATGACGGCTGAAAGATTTACGCCACAAGATTGAGCGTGTCAACGCACTTTTTCTTGGTCTCCATTGACGAATGAACATATCGATTGAGCGTGATGTTGACGTTCGAGTGTCCAAGCAGCTCGCTTACGGTCTTTGCGTCGAAACCGCTTTCAATGCAAACGGTGGCATAGGTGTGACGAATCAGATGAAAATTCGCGCTGCGAATACCGCATTCCTTGAGAACCGCCTTGAAGCGGTTCTGCATGGTGCGCGGCTCCACGGGCTTATTAGTGCCGGATAGAATATAGCTGTTCCCCTGGTGCTTGCCTTGCTTCAATATATCGCAAACAAGCGCAGGGAGCGGAATGTCTCTTACCGAGGTCTTGCTCTTGGGAGAGGTTATTTCAATCGCCGTCTTGCTGCCACCGGAACTTTTCGAAACACGCTGAACCGTCTTTGAAACGTGTATAACCCCATTCCGAAAATCAACATCGTTCCAAGTGAGAGCGCACAGCTCGCCTATGCGCAGCCCCGAATACATTGCGAGAAGTATCCCTATATTGCTTTCGGTCGTGTTTCTTTGAAGATAATTCTGAAGTTTGCCGCGTTCATGCTTGTTGAAAACCTCGGCTTCTTTGCTTTCGGATTTTGGCATGGAAATGTTCCGCATCGGATTTCTGTATCCGTATTCCTGCTCTGCATATTTCGCAACGGAGCGCATTACGACAAGAATATCGTGTACGCTTTTCGCGGACAGACCGCCAAATTCGTTTACTTTACCGCATTTCAGCATGTGATCCGCAAACTCATTTATAATAGGTGTACCCAAATCGCCATAACGGATATTCTCAAAATAGGGCAGGATATACTTGTTTACTAGCTTTTCATAGCAACAATAGCTTGAATGTTTTACGCGCAGCCTCGCGGAGGCTAGCCATTCGCAGCACAATTCTTTAAGGGTTTTGTCGCAGATTTTCTCTGCGGAACTTCCCGTTTCGGCATAGGCACAAAGCATCTTCTCTTTAAGCTCGGATAGGCTTTTGGAATAAAGATATTTGTACTTGATCCTGCCTTTATCGTCATATCCGAGAGGAATTCGTCCCTCGTACCGACCGTCTTTTCTCCTGTAAATATTCATTGCGTTTCTCATTTTTTGCTTCCTTTCCTACGATTTTCTGACGGCTGAAATGCTTATTCAACCTTTAAATTATTGGGGATTTTTTCAAATTAGGGCTTTACAAATCACTTTTTATGTGATATAATAAAGCAGATAGGCTGTTCTTAAATTATAACGCATTGTCCCAAAACGCGTTATAATCACGTTCGCTTATTTGAAGAATTTGCGAAACAAAAAAGCAAGCACGGGTAACGTACTTGCTTTTCTATTTCAAAAATTATTTGGAACGCGGATTAATGCGTTATGTCGCTCTTTTCCGCGTTTTGGGCGGGTGCTTTTTGGGCACAGCGTCCTCGTCCATATCCTCAAAGCTGTTCATAAACTCTATCGGAACAGGTTTGAGAGGAAATCTCTCCAACACTGCTGCTTCGACCTCTTTGCTGTCAGCATACTGCACCTTTCGTTCGGATTTCTCAGAGATCGAATAGGCATCCTCAAATTGGATACCCCATTTGAAGAACAACTTGAGACGAGTTTTCATCGGGTGACAGCCTGTTTTCATCACAATGAAGTGACCTTTCGGCATGGATTTCAGCTCGTCAACGGTCATGAGCGGCCGCTCGATCATCTGCAAGGAGCGTGATCCGCCGTCTTTTCCCGATAATCTTGACACTGATCCGCTGAGAACCGTTTGCTTTCCGAGATTTTGGGACATTGGAGTTGGGCGCAAACGCTCCGAACAGGGTGCATTGGCAGTTATCCACGATGATCTCCGCACCCTCTTTGCCGTAGGTTTTCTCAAACTGCGCGAGAGATTGGATTAT
>DILZ01000105.1:37529-39645 GCA_002425305.1 Ruminococcaceae bacterium UBA5579 | reverse complement strand
CAACGCCGTGAGTGTACATATTAAGAGCCAGCGTGATTATATCGACGTTGCCCGTGCGCTCGCCGTTGCCGAACAGCGTGCCCTCCACTCTGTCCGCGCCCGCAAGCAAGCCCATTTCGGTATCGGCAACGCCGCAGCCGNNAAGCCGCGGTCGTTGTGAGGGTGCAGCGACACGATAACGTTTTCACGATCGTGCAGTTCCTTGCACATATACTCGATCTGCTGCGCGTAAACGTGGCTCATACTTTCCGCTACGGTAACGGGCAGATTGATGATAACCTTATTGTCGGGTGTGGGCTTCCAGATGTCAATGACCGCGTTGCATATCTCCGCCGCGAACTCCGGTTCCGTGCCGGTGAAGCTCTCGGGAGAGTACTCAAAGCGGAAGTTCCCGGGAGTTTTCGCCTTGTACTCATTCAGCAGCTTTGCGCCGCTTGTCGCTATCTCGATTATCTCCTCCTTTGACTTCTTGAACACCTGTTCGCGCTGTGCCACGGAAGTGGAGTTGTACAGGTGAACGATAGCGTTTTTGCAGCCCTCCAGAGCCTCGAACGTCTTTTTGATGATATGCTCGCGCGACTGTGTGAGCACCTGAACGGTCACATCATCGGGGATCAGGTTCTGCTCGATAAGCGCGCGGCAGAACTCGTATTCGGTATCGCTTGCCGCAGGGAAGCCTATCTCTATCTCCTTGAAGCCGACCTTTACAAGATATTTCCAGAACTCCAGCTTTTCGTCCAGACTCATCGGAATGATAAGCGCCTGATTGCCGTCGCGCAGATCCACCGAGCACCATATCGGCGGCTTGTCGACATACTCCTTGTTCACCCAATCCAGACACGGATAGGGCGGCATAAAATAACGTCTTTGATACTTGCTTGCAAATTTCATAGCAGTTCCTCCCGATTAAAATTACTTAAAACAGCCTTTTACAAATACGGCATAAACGAATGAAGGATAGGTGTAGTCGAGCGCGAACGCGATAAACGACAATGCCCAAACGCTCTTTGGCAGCAGTATGACCGCCGACGTGAACATCAATATCCCCGACAGAAAAACGATTGGCGAAACGTGACGGTCGATATCGTGCTTTCGGTTGTAAAGGCTCACGCCCATCGCAACGTAATTCATCACGCAGATGTACAGCCCCAACGCACCGATTATTATCGCGAATATTTTCATACACCGCTCCTTATTTTAAAAAATTTCAAATTCTTGTCCGGTCAGCCTACGCTCGCTTTGTTCGCTTCGAAGGTGGGTCGGCTTTGCCGAACCTCCGGACACTTTTTGAAATTTACTGCTCCACCGCGGCGTTGCTGGGTGCAGAACGCGCCGACAGATGACCGTCAAATGTCAACTGTTGTGTTCGGACAATAAAAAAGCCTCATCTGCCGTCCGTTCGGACGAGAGATGAAGCGTAAAGCCCGTCTTGCGGGATTTAGTCCACGGTACCACTCTCATTGACGATTTTTCACAAAACCGCCCGCTCTTTGGCGTCAGACAACGCCGCACTCTGTAACGGGAGAACCCGAAGCCGCTTACTTGCCGCAGAACGCCGCCCGCCTCACGCGAACCGCCACTCGCCGCTTTCGCCGACCCTGCTCGGGGAGGAGCTGTGTTTACACCGCACTACCGCTTCGCACCAAACAGCGGCTCTCTGAAAATGCCAATGGAAACTTTTTTCCCTTCAACGCATTTAAAATATTTACAAAGCTTATTATAACATACTTTTTTTCTTTTGTCAAGGGGGTATTTTGACTAAATTTCAACGCTCGTACAGCGGCATAGAATTGAAGTGCAGATCGAGCTTCCCGCCTGCCTGCACGCGTTCATACTCCTCCTTGGACATCAGCATAGAGATATTTCCGAACTTACGCCCGCCCCACTCGAACACCGCGCGGAGATTGATGTGCATAGCGTCCTCCGTGCCGCAGTCGATATCTGTCCACGTCGCGCCAAGATACGCCGCCGTATTAAGTATGCTGTACAGATCGCGGAGCTTATCGGTGTTGTCTATCCTTCCGATAAGGCATTTCCCGTCGATTATGTATTTATTGTGGCGGCAAAAGTCCAAAGCCGCTTCATAGGTTGTGAAAATGCTCAGCGAGATATCGCT
>DILZ01000105.1:37056-37510 GCA_002425305.1 Ruminococcaceae bacterium UBA5579 | reverse complement strand
TCCCGATACTGCGATTCCGACAGGATTATGAACAGCTCCGACGCTGACCAAGTGTCATTTACCTTTTTACGAGCCTTTTCTTCCGTATCGATCATAACTTTTTCCTTCCGATGACGACCGCACCGAAAACTAACAACTAATAACCATTAAACTAACAACTATCAGGCCACAACGTCAAGAAATTGACCTTTTTCGATCTCACGGTCGTAGTTGCCCACGTCAAATTTCTGAGCAAGCTCATTGGGTTGGTCGTTATCGGGCTTCGCGCGCGTAACGGTCGTGGTTTCGCCGCCCGCGACATAGCTGTCGCCGCATTCGGGACAGATCGCCGTTTTGATGACGACGTTCTGCGAAACGACCTCTCTGCCCTCGCGGTCTGCTTTGGCGCGTTCGCGGACAACGTGCTCCTGCTCGTGACCCCGCACAGCCGCGCTCGCCGCTCCCTTCGCTACCT
>DILZ01000105.1:34623-37027 GCA_002425305.1 Ruminococcaceae bacterium UBA5579 | reverse complement strand
TACTTGCGGTTCTTACAGGTCTGACACTCGCCGTTCTGCTCCTTGTCCTCGAGCTTCTCCAGACGCTTCCGGAGGTTTGCGATACGGTTTTCAAGGCTGTTTACGCGCTTACCCATTCCGTCGGAGCCTGTCACGGCTTTCGCGTTTTTGAACTCGTCGCGCTGCTTTTCGAGCTTGGCTATCGTATTGCTTATGTTCTCCTTGGAGCTTGGGGTATTCTCCGCGCCGTAAAATCCGACTGAGCCGCCGCTCAGATTATTATTAAGTGCGTATGCCGACATATCAACACCTCCGTTTGGTTTTACAGAGAATAGTTTTCAATAATTGGTTCTTATTTCTATTATAACACGCTGCATTTAAAATGTCAATATGATTACACAGATTTTTCGGCAAAAAACAGCTTCCGCACGGCAGCTGCCAAATAAACAGGAAGTTGTATTACTCATTTAAAAGCTTTGTCATTTCACCAATCATATCTTCAATCGGTTTTACTCTATCACTAATTCCGGATTGCATTCGCGGATGTTTGTTATTAATTATTTCTTTTTCTATAGATTTTCTCTTTATTTTGTCAGATTCTGAAATTAGCAATTTAAAAACAAGTGTAATATTGTCGCTTTCAATTATTTCTTGCGTGAATCCAAAGTATCCATTTCCTTTAATTATTTCATACAAGTGAGCAGCACACCTTACTAAAACGAATACAGATTCTCCTACATAAAGCAATTCTTTGTTTTTATTATTTGTTTGAACAAATATTCCATAAACACCGGCTCCAATTGCTTCTACAAAATTTTCTTCAAAAAATTTTACTTTGATATCCATTTGTTCCTCCACCGCAAATTCGTTTTATCGCTTTGAATGTATCCATTATAACATTCAACTCATTAAATGTCAACATAAGGCATACTTTATTCGACATTTTTCAAAAAAGCCCTTGACAAATGATATGTTATATGCTATACTTAAACTGCAAAATGCCTTATCAAGAGTGACTTCTAGCCGAAAGGCGGGGGACCGGTCCCTATGAAGTCCGGCAACCTATTGGCGATAACCGCCGAAAAGGTGCTACGTCCTGCGGGGTTTTAAAAGAACCACCGAGAGATAAGGAGTGAACGGAAAACTCCCTGCTCGCTCCTTATGAAGCGAGCATTTTGCGTTTAGAAGTAAGAGATTAGGGATAAGACGTAAGATGTCGGAGGTGAGTTCTTACCTCTTACATCTAACATCTTACCTCTAAACGGAAAGGAAAATGTACAATGGAAAACAAGAAGCTGTTCACCTCGGAGAGCGTTACCGAGGGACATCCCGACAAGATCTGCGACAACGTGTCCGACGCGGTTCTGGACGCTATTCTCGAGCAAGACCCCATGGGTCGCGTTGCGTGCGAGACCACCACTACCACGGGTATGGTAACGGTTATGGGCGAGATCACCACCACCGCCAACATCGATATTCCCGCGATCGTAAGAAAGACCGTCCGCGAGATCGGCTACACCTCCAGCGAGTATGGATTTGACGCGGACACCTGCGCGGTCTACACGATAATCGACAAGCAGTCGCCCGACATCGCAATGGGAGTAAACAACGCTCTTGAAGGCCGCGAGCAGAACGAAGGCGACACCGGTGCGGGCGACCAGGGTATGATGTTCGGGTTTGCGTGCAGTGAAACTCCCGAGCTTATGCCAATGCCGATAAGCCTTGCTCACAAGCTCTCTAAAAAGCTCACCGAGGTTCGCAAAAACGGTACTCTCCCCTACCTGCTCCCCGACGGCAAGACACAGGTCACCGTTGAATACGAGGGCAACAAGCCTGTGCGCGTTGACACCGTTGTCGTATCGTCGCAGCACCTCGCTTCAGCAACGCTTGAGCAGATACGCGCAGACATCATCGAAAAGGTCGTTAAGACAACTATCCCCGTGGAGCTTCTCGACGAGAACACGAAATATTTCGTCAATCCCACGGGACGTTTCGTAGTAGGCGGTCCTATGGGCGACAGCGGACTTACCGGACGCAAGATAATCGTTGATACATACGGCGGATACTCCCGTCACGGCGGCGGAGCTTTCTCGGGCAAAGACCCCACGAAGGTAGACCGCTCGGCGGCTTATATGGCGCGTTATGTTGCGAAGAACATCGTAGCGGCGGGGCTTGCGGAGCGCGCGGAGATACAGCTCGCTTACGCTATCGGCGTTGCGAAGCCCGTTTCCGTTATGGTCGACACGTTCGGCACGGGAAAGATCGCCGATGAAAAGATCGCAGAGGCGGTAACGAAGGAGTTCGACCTCCGTCCGTCCGCGATCATCAAGGCGCTTGATCTGCGCAAGCCGCAGTATAAGCAAGTTGCGGCTTACGGTCATATGGGGCGCGAGGACTTGAACGTTGCCTGGGAAAAGACCGACAG
>DILZ01000105.1:29269-34577 GCA_002425305.1 Ruminococcaceae bacterium UBA5579 | reverse complement strand
GCGGGGGAAATCGCATATTAATAACTTAAATTTTTATTTTTTTCGCGGGCGCTTTGAACCTTTTCTCTCGTTGGCTTGACACCAATATAATAATGTGCTATAATACAGACACGGCATTGCCGTAA
Source organism: Ruminococcaceae bacterium UBA5579 (assembly GCA_002425305.1). GTDB lineage: Bacteria > Bacillota > Clostridia > Oscillospirales > Ruminococcaceae > CAG-115. The sequence goes on along the minus strand of DILZ01000105.1, from coordinate 34,452 downwards.
ATTTTAACGCAAAGGAGAACATATATGTTTAAAATGAATAAGGAGCTTGTTCGCTGACCTTGGAGGGTTTGCGAATAAATTGCGATCCTCCCGAATGACCTTAAAGGACTATTTTAGGAGGACTATCCATTGAACAGAGAAAACAAGAAAAGATCATTTGAAAAAGGGTACTATAAAACTCACCCTTGTGACGAAACGTTTACCTGCAAGGTCTGCGGACGATTGGTCGTTCCGGACGGCGCGGGGAGCGATCACCGCAACCACTGCCCGAACTGCCTGTCAAGCCAACACCTCGACAACGAACCGGGCGACCGAGAGGCAGACTGCGGCGGCGTTATTNNGGAGCCGATAGCCGTGTGGGTGCGCAAAAACGGCGAGTGGGCGATAATCCACCGCTGCCGTATCTGCGGCGCGCTCTCGTCCAACCGAATAGCTGCGGACGACAACCCGATGAAGCTGATGTCGCTTGCGATGAAGCCCGTTGCGCTGCCGCCGTTTCCGCTTGAAAAACTCGAGGAAATGACAGCTCTTATGGGCGGCGAGGGAACTCTTAAAAAATGATTAAAACTCCCCGAAACGCTTTCGCAATTCGGGGAGTTTATTTCATTTTGTATTGCGGACTTTAATCGCCCGTGGACTCTCTTAAGATCAGGCTGTGCGGCAGCATATACGTGGACTTGTCGGGAGTGTCGGTTTTCATATTGGCGATGAGCTTCTCGATAACGGTCTTTCCCTGAAGATAGCAGGGCTGATCAACGGTGGAGAGCCGCGGCATAAACATATGCGAATATGTGATATTGTCAAACCCGAAGAACAGCAGGTCTTTGCCGACCGTTATCCCGTGCTGAACAGCATAGGTCATCGCGCCGATAGAAATTGTGTCTGATATGGAGAAGATAGCGTCGGGTTTGCTGTCAAGGCTCATAAGCTCCTCGCAGCCTCTTGTGCCGGAGCTAAGATCGTAATCGCCGTAATATACGAGCTTTTCGTCATACGGGATACCCGCCGCCTTTAAGGCGCGTCTGTAACCGTTCTCGCGGTCGACCGACGACTGACTGCGAACCTTTGTGGTAATAAGACCTATGCGCTTTCTTCCCTTTGCGATAAGGTAGCTTGTAACGTCAAAGCCCGCGCGTTCGTTGTCGATAGTAACGCACAAAATATCGTCAATATCAAGACGCTCAAGACAGATCGCTATTCTGTATCGCTTTGAAAGATCGCTTATAGTCTTGCTGTCAAGCCGTGGCGCCAACAGCACTGCACCGTCAACAGCTCTGGAAAACAGCATACCCAGCAGGTGCATCTCGTGTTCGGCATTATCGCGCGTTGTTACAATTAAAATATCATAGCCCTCAACATATGCCGCGTCCTGCATTCCTCTCAAAACATCGTTATAAAACGACTGCTCCGTTGTGCCGATTATTGCCAAAATTCGTTTGGTTTCACTTTTGCGCAGATCGCGTCCCAAAAAATTGGGGCTGTATCCCAAATCGTCAACGGCACGGTTAACCGCCCGAACTGCCTCCTCGGACACGTTGTTTTTATTATTCAACACTCTGGACACCGTTGCCACGGAAACGTTGGCCGCCTTTGCAACGTCCTTTATCGTGATGTTCATATCTCTCGCCCCCAAAAACAAATTGGTCTTTATGTATATAATACAATAAATTCTAATCGTTTTCAATAGGCAACTTGCACAAAAAAGAAAGGAAAATTTCCACAAAAAGGATTTTCGGGAGTTTTTTACATCGGCAGACGAAACGCTTATTAAATAAAAGCAGTGCCTCGATCAAGCGGAGTGCTGTACAGAAGTATTGCGCGGTCGAGCGAAAACGCCCGACCACATAATTTTCAATGAAACGTGTAATGCCAAAGGCGGCTTCGCCTTATGGCAGCTTTATTTGTTTTAAAAAAGCTTAATTTCAGAGTATATGCAATTTTCGATTTTTGTGTTATAATATAGATCGGTGAAAGTGTGCTTTACCGCAAATTTTTTTAACCTTAAAAAATTTCAAAAAAATGTAAGATTTTCTTTTTTTCCGCGCATAGATAGATGAATCAGGCTTGATGACCAAATCGGGAGGTGGTACGGTGGGCGACGCCGAATTGTTGGAATTTCTGCGAAAAGATCCGGAAAAGGGCTTAAAGGCTCTTATAGCGCAATACGGCGGATTGGTTTACACCGTGGTGCGGAGAAATCTTCCCGAATCGATTTGCGCCGCCGATGCCGAGTCCTGCGCTTCCGAGGTTTTCAGCGAATTTTACCTTGACTTGAGCAAATACGATCCTTCCAAGGGAAGCATAAAAGCGTGGCTATGCGTTATCGCGCGGCATAATGCTATTGATCTGGCTCGGCGGAGCACGGTGGATTTGCCGTTGGACGAGGAAATACGCGCGGATATCGGCGGAATCTCTTTGGAAAGCGATCTGGAAGAACGCGAACTGCGCCGCGCGGTGTTATCCGAGGTAAAATCACTGAACGAACCCGACCGTGAGATACTGCTGCGGAAATTCTACCTGGGCGAATCCTCAAAGGAAATCGCCGCGCGGCTGAAAATGTCGGTTTCAAACGTTGACGCGAGGACGAGCCGCGCCGTGGAAAAGCTCCGTAAAACGCTTGATGATTGGAGGAAATGATTATGAAATATACGTTGGATAACTTTTTTGACGGATTGGAGCCGAACGAGTTGGACGATATCATGCCCGGTGATTTTGATGAGAAACTGCCGAAAAGGGCTTTAAAACGCATTGAAAAAAACGTTCTGCAAAAGTCCGGAATTAAGAACAGCAAACGGCATTTATTTTTCAAGATATTCACGCCGGCTGCGGCTTGTCTGGTATTAGCGGCAAGTATCGGCGNNGCTATGCGATAGCTGCCGAAGCAAAGGAGTACAACGCCGCCGTGGACTTTTTCGAGCAAAACGGACTGTCATCCGAAGGACTCAGCCGCGAGGACCTGAAAGCGGTCTACCGCGATATCACAACAAACCGCTTTACAAATGACAAAACCGCCGAGGTTATCAGAAAATCCGTTCCCGGCGTGGAAATTCTTCAAGAAGAACCTACTCCGGAGGAACTGTCGGCTTTGTGGAACAGCAATATCAATGCTTCGATCGTTTCGAGTACGAAAAATGCCGTGGAATACCGCTGGGATTTCGAATACCAACCCGGAGCGGAATATTATGAATGGGACAAAATCATCGTTGAATGTCTGCGCGGCGGCGAAACGCTTTGGAAAACGGAATTCCCTACTTTGGGCAAAAAGTGGACCGATGATGAATTACATGTTGAAAACGGTGTAATGACATCCGCGGGCTCTGCCGTTTGGGGTCAAAGAACTCATTGGGCGGTCGCAAATGAAGATTACAAAAGTCATTCTCTCGATTACGGTTGGATAGCGCGATTTGACGACAGCGGAAACAAGCTGTGGCAGTGCGAATTAAATCACGGCTTTGAGAACGAGTATATCCGTGCGGTGCTGGACAACGGCGACGGCACTTGGGCGGTCATCAGCGAAGGCGATTCCGAATATTTGTGTTTAAGTCAATTTGATATCGACGGAAATGAACTCAGCATTCAAAAAACAAAGGTTGACAGATTGCGGATTTTGAACGCCGCGCGCCTCGGCGACGGCTATCTGGTACAGACCGCCGGGGGAAGCGCCAATCTTGTCAAACTCGACCACACCGGAAACATCATTGATAATTTTGTTTATGAGTGCGACGATTGCGATTATTACATCACGGATATGGCGGAATTTGAGGGAAATGTGTATCTCTCCGCATATGCCGTGCCGAAACCGGACGACGATGGGTACAGGGACAGGGACGGGATCTACGAAATTGTGGATCAAATAATATCGGCTAAGGGTGAGGCGGCGGATTCCCCCGAGGAGCTGACCCCGGCAGTGCGGGCGCACTACACGGCAGTGCTGCTTTTGTGCGATCCAAACGGAGGAGAACCGAAGAATTTCTATTCCGTAAAGAGTTCGCTTGGCGGAAAGCTTGCTATTGAGAATGGTCAGCTCAAATGGAACGCGGAGAACATTATTTCTGTTGGCTATTCAGGGTATATAAGTTCTTTCCCCATAGGCGGAAAGTGCAAAGTTTATCAATATTCCTTTAACAAAGCGGGCGTTCTTGCGGGGTGCGAGGATACGGGAGAACTTACGCATTATGCAAGATGAGTATGCATATTTTTTCAACATTCGTACAGTGGAATTTCACACACTCGTGCTTGGCGGCGGATTTTACGGTTATTTTGCATGGCTTGCTAAGCGGGCATAGGTAACAACGCGTTGAGATTTACTTTAGGTGAAATGCTGCGAGCATTTCGACTAAGCTTAATCACGACAATCAGAGCAAAAAGAAAAAGGCTGCGTAGAGTTTCTACGCAGCCTTTTTTAAAAACAACGGAATACTTCTGTACCACCCCTGCTTTAGGGGGCTGTTTCAGCTTGTATATAAAGTCAAAATCAACATTTAAGGCGAGCAGTGAAATTTCAAAAAGCAAGCGCCGCAGCGCAGCGCCGAAGGCGCGGAGCCGTGGTGCTTGGCTAGCGCAGTGCGAAGCACGGCGCGGTTTTGAAATTTCTTTTAAATACGCTGTTTTTAAATCATTTCTTTTTTTCACCGCAGTGACGGCACGAACCGCAATCCGCGCAATTGCAGCCGCACGAGGACTTCCCCGCGCGTTTGATTTTAACGCGTTCTATTATGATGAGTACAACTATCGTAAGAACTATCAGACCAACTATCAGCGAACCTCCGTATAACTTAAAAAATTTGATCATACCGCGCCTTCCTTTATACCTTCAGCTTCTGCGTCAGCTTTGTACTCTCCTTGTAGGGTCGGGCGAGCATATAGATCATAAGCGCAAGCGCCATAACCGCAAAGACAAGTCCGATAACGTTCGCGCTGCCCGAAAACAGCAGACCGAACTGGTAGATCATCAACGATACCGCATACGCGAAACCGCACTGATAGCCTATCGCGAACCAAGTCCACTTTGCGGAGTTCATCTCGCGTCTGATAGCTCCGATAGCCGCAAAACACGGTGCGCACAGCAGATTGAACACGAGGAAGCTGTATCCCGCCAGCGACGTCATTGCCACGAAGTCGAGAACGCCGAATACGCCCACGACCTCCTCCTTAGCGACCAAGCCCATTATAGTGGCTACCGT
>DILZ01000105.1:25938-29260 GCA_002425305.1 Ruminococcaceae bacterium UBA5579 | reverse complement strand
GCAACAAATTGCCGAGCCGATCTTTCCGAGTACGGAATCCGCCAGCTCAAGCTCGGTGCTGAAACCGAACGCGCCGTCGATCCAGCCGAACGAGCTGCCTGCCCAGATGATGATAGAGGACAGCAGTATGATAGTGCCCGCTTTCTTGATAAAGCTCCAACCGCGCTCCCACATCGAACGCATTACGTTGACGAACGTCGGCATATGGTACGCGGGCAGCTCCATAACGAACGGCGCAGGGTCTCCCGCGAACATCTTCGTTTTCTTAAGCATAATTCCCGAAACGATGATAGCCGCAACACCGATAAAGTACGCCGAGGGTGCTACCCACCACGCGCCGCCGAACAACGCCGCCGCGATAAGCGCGATTATCGGCATTTTCGCGCCGCACGGGATAAACGTCGTCGTCATAATGGTCATACGGCGGTCGCGCTCGTTTTCGATAGTCCGCGAAGCCATAATCCCCGGAACGCCGCAGCCCGTGCCTATCAGCATAGGAATAAAGCTCTTGCCCGAAAGTCCGAAACGGCGGAATATCCTGTCCATAACGAACGCGATACGCGCCATATATCCGCAAGCCTCAAGAAACGCCAGGAAAATAAACAGAACGAGCATTTGCGGCAAAAATCCCAATACCGCGCCCACGCCGGCTATGATACCGTCTACGATCAGGCTCTTGAGCCACTCAACACAGTTGATCTTGTCAAGACCAGTTTTAACAAGCACGGGTATACCGGAAACCCAAACGCCGTAATCTGCGGGATCTATGCTATCCTCCATTTCATCAACAGCCGCGTCGACCGTTTCGCTTATGTCATAGCCCCGTTCCGCAAGCTCATCGCCGTAAGAGCCGTATACTTCGTCAAAATCGGCAAACGAGCCGCCTTCGATAGCCTCCATAATATCAGCTGCTCCGATAACCTCCGCGTTAACCGCACGCTGTACGGTATCTTTTACGTCCTCGGTGAAGATGTTCTCCGCCGCGAAGTTGTCACGCGCTTCCTCATATTCCGCCGAACCGTTCCCGAACAAATGCCAGCCGTCGCCGAACAAGCTGTCATTCGTCCAGTCTGTCATCGGCGTACCCACGGCAACCATCGACACATAATACACGAGTGTCATTACCAGCGCGAATATCGGCAGCGCGAGAAATCTGTTGGTAACTATCTTGTCTATCTTGTCCGACACCGTAAGCGCGCCCTTGTGCTTTTTCTTGCAGCACTCCTTGATGACTTCGGCTATGTAAATATAACGTTCGTTGGTGATGATACTTTCCGCGTCATCGTCCATTTCTTCTTCACACTCTTTTATGTCGTCCTCGATATGGTCGATAGTTTTTTGAGGGATATTCAGCGCTTCCAGCGCCTTTTCATCGCGCTCAAATATTTTAATGGCGTACCAGCGCTGCTGTTCTTCGGGACGGTCGTGCAGGAACGCTTCTTCAATATGAGCCAGAGCGTGCTCCACGCAGCCGCAGAACGCGTGCTGCGGTATCATCGTCTTTTTTGAACGCGCCGCTTTGACAGCTGTTTTCGCTGCCTCCGATATGCCGTCACCTTTAAGCGCCGATATCTCGCATACCTCGCAGCCGAGCCGCTTTGAGAGCTGCTCGAAATTGATGGTGTCGCCGTTCTTCTTCACAACGTCCATCATATTTACTGCAATGACCATCGGTATGCCAAGCTCCGCGAGCTGTGTGGTGAGGTAGAGATTGCGCTCGAGGTTCGTGCCGTCGATGATGTTAAGTATCGCGTCGGGACGCTCGTTTATCAGGTAATTTCGCGCCACTACCTCCTCAAGAGTGTACGGCGAAAGCGAGTATATCCCGGGAAGGTCGGTTATGACAACGTCCTTTTCACCCTTGAGCCTGCCTTCCTTCTTTTCGACTGTTACCCCGGGCCAATTGCCCACAAATTGATTTGAGCCCGTCAGCGCGTTGAACAGCGTTGTTTTGCCGCAGTTCGGGTTGCCCGCGAGCGCTATTTTTATATCCATTTTTGCTCCTTTCCGTTATATAAAACTAACCGTGTTATATTAAACTAACCGACGCTTACAGCAGTTTTCGGTCTGCACAGAAAACCGCTTTACACCTCTATCGTTTCCGCGTCCGCTTTGCGCAGCGACAACTCATACCCGCGCACTGTGACCTCTATCGGGTCGCCAAGCGGCGCGACTTTTCTTACTGTTACCTCCGTGCCCTTTGTAAGTCCCATATCCATAAGTCGGCGCTTTACTGCGCCTTCGCCGTTCAGCCGCTTTACGGTAACGGTCTCGCCGATCCTCGCGTCACGCAACGTAGCCATAATCTCACTCTCCCTTATCTTATAGTAAACGACACGAGAGTTTCATTTTTGAGACTATAAAGTGTATGTCTTTATTCCGGATATCAAAGAACAATACACGGTTATTTATGTCGTTTACTATAATAATATGTACGAGCCGCCGCCCGTATTCCTTAAACCATAACACGCTTCGCCATATCCTTTGACACCGCGACGCGTGAGCCTTTGACATTCACTATGACGTTTCCGCTCAATTCGGAAACGATAGTCACCGCGCCGCCGACAACAAATCCCAGGCTCTCCAAAAAGCGTCTCGTATCGGAGTTCCCGCCGATTTTCCGTATCATCAGCTCATCTCCCGCGTTTGCAAGCGTAAGAGGCATCATACTGTTCCCTCCTTTTGTTAGATTTAACTAACCTCGTTAGTCTTTGCTAACATGATATATTATATTCCGTTCGGCGAAAAATGTCAACACTTTTTGAGACAAATGGGTTAGTTTTAACTAATTTTTGTAAAACTTTACGAGTTAGGCGCAACAAACTTCGTGCAAAATTGTGCAAAATAACACAAAACGGCGGCTTATATGAGGACAAGNNCGCCGCTCAAAGTTAATTATGTGTATGCAAATTCGCGCGTCAAGGCTCTGTGCCGAACATCTTCGCGCCGTTTATCAAAACGAGCAGATGCTCCGCGTTGCCCGCCGACCAATCGTTGCCCGCGTCCAGGTTAGACCAATCGGACGCGTATATCCTGAGCTGAAGCGAGAGCGTGTCGCCGTTGTTGAGCGTACCGCCCGTGAACGTCACCGCGCATTTTGTATCGCACTTTTCGCCCGACGCCGCCGAGAACGCGCTGTTTACGTTGCTCGTCACCGCCGTATAACCGCNNCCGCTGCCCGTCACCGCCGCGTGGTCGCACGCGCATTGCAGCGCGCTCTTGCCGTCAGCAGTAAGGAAATAATCGATCTCCAGTGCCGTAAGGTCGATCGGTGCGCCTGTGTTGTTCGCAACCTCTATTGTCATTCCGATAGACGATACGC
>DILZ01000105.1:24666-25854 GCA_002425305.1 Ruminococcaceae bacterium UBA5579 | reverse complement strand
TGACTGTTTTCACCGCCGGGAGTGCTTTCCGGAGGCGTTATCGGAGTTGTTCCCGCAGAGCTGCCGTCAGGCTCTTTGCCAAACACAAGCTCCCCGTTTTCATACAGCGCGACACTCTCCGCGCGGACGAGATCCGAACCGTTCGTGCCTTTAAGCTCGGCGCGTATCGTCTATCGGAATGACNNCTCGCCGACATACGGAACTGCACCTCTTTCTTATAGGCGCTCTGCCCGCCCGGATATATCAGCGCGTCGGAGAAATCAATGCTGACGTAATATATATTGTTCTCTTTATCCCACTCGAAAATGCCGCCGAATTTCGCGCCGTCGTTAAAGTTAAAGTTCACGCTGACCGCGCTCGGGTCGGTAACCTCCGAGAGATCAACGAAGTATCGCAGCTCAAGCCTGCTGCCCACTCTTGCGGGCCAGCCGGATTTGTTGTACACAAGCGCCTTTATCTCGGTAAAGCCGTCGCCCGTGGCGTTCAGCTTATGCTCTACATACAGCTCCTCGCCGACCGGCTCTACCGCGCCGAAATCCTTCAGCGTCTGCCCGCCGTATTTCTTGTACATCTTAGCGAGTCCGCCCGTAAATCCCGCGTTATAGTCGCACGCGACCTCGTTTTTATTGTAGTCCGTAACTGTATCGGTATATCCGTCCGAAGCGTCCGGACCGCCGACCAATGCTCCGAACAGAGTGTGCCGGTGACTTGCCGGCTCGTTCATATTATCCGCCCACGAACCTTGCGCGGTGCGGTGGTGCGGGTGCTCGGGCGGGTTTTCTCCGAATCCCACAACATAGCTCCGCCCCGAGCTTCCAAGGGCGTAATTCATCTGCTTCTCAAAGAATTCCGTGTATTTCGCCGCCTTGTCACTCGAGCAAGCGTCGCTGTCGGCATAAGAAGCCGCGAGCATCGCCGCAGTCGTCGCGTATCTCAGACTGCCCCACTGATCAAGCCACGCCAGACCCTTTGGCGAGTATGTAATGGAATCTCCGCTTATGCCGCTCCACCAATCAAGGCTCTCCTCCAGCTGCGCGCTTTTCTCTCCGGTGAGCTTCGCTATCAAGCAGAGTGCGCCAAGTCCCTTGTCGTCCCAGCAGAGCGTCCAATGCGGGTCAATCTCGCACTGCGAAGCGTAGCTTTTCGCCTTGTCAAGCCACGAGCCGTCGCCCGTCGCGATGTTCAGCT
>DILZ01000105.1:23033-24652 GCA_002425305.1 Ruminococcaceae bacterium UBA5579 | reverse complement strand
ACTCCACGAATTGTAAAAGCCGTTCGCCGCCGTATACCCCGCGTCGCTTTTTGTGCTTTCCGCAAAGTCGTAGAGCTGCTTCGCGTGGGCAAGACACTTCTCGGCATACTCAGCGTCGATATCCTTGTAAACCGCCGCGCAGGCTGCCAGAGCCGCCGCCGCTTCACCGACAGNNCGGTCGAGCCGGGATTGCTCTTATCCACCTTAAAGGACGGGCGGTTCATCTGCATTACCTCGCACGCTCCCCACCAGGAATGATCTGCGTTGCCGTCGCCTACCTGATAGTAGTAGACGTTATCCTCCGGGTGACACTTTATCAGATAATCGCATATCCACTTGATGTTCCCAAGCGCGTAATCAAGCTGTCCGCTCTTTTCATACGCCTCCTTGTCCTCGTAAACGCTCCACGCGAGAATTGTCGCGGTATACGCCATCGGCAGATTGAACTTCACGTTGTCGCCCGCGTCGTACAATCCGCCCGTCAGATCGAGCCCCGCGTCCGCACCGTCTTTCATACCGCTGTCGCCGCGCCAGTTTGTGCGCAGAGTGCTTTCATCAAGGTCGCCGCTTCTTTGCAGCTCGTAGAACAGCAGAGATTTCTGTAAAGCCTCGCCGTAGTTGAAATCGCCCGTGCCATCTTCGCCCTCATAGCCGCTGCCGGTCATTGAAAGGCCCTCGCCGCCGTGACCGCCGTTATTATTTCCGTTATTTCCGCTATTGCTGTTATTGCCTCCCGGCACGGATGTGTCCGCCGGATCTGACGAGCCGTTTGATGTTTCCGAGTTTTCGGTGTTCACGGAGTTGTCCGAGCTTTCGGTCACGCTCTGCACCGAATCGCCTTCGGACTGCTCCTTTTTTCCGCTGCAGCCCGACATCACCGACGCCAGCATTGCTGCTGCAATAAACGCCGCCGTTATCCTTTTTCCGAATTTCATATTGTCCTCCATAAAAATTGCGCTTATCGATATTGATACAATTACACCGCACAAAGGCAAAGCCACGCGTGCGGTGAGTATTTCACTTGTTTTTAAAACGCTTTACAAATGTCTGCGCGATGGCGATTATTTTGTCATACTTAAGATCACCGCTGTCGACGACATTTTTGAAGAAGTTATACACCTTGCTGTTCTCCGACTGACCGGACACCCGCCGCGCAACGTATTCGTGCGCCGCGGAAAGCTCTGGATTTTCCATTATCGCTATTGAAAAATCCACAAACCGCTTTATATCCTTAAACTGCAGGAAGCTGCAAGCCGTTACTACACTTGAATAGAAGTTGGGAGATACGATCACTTCGCCGTTGCACTCCACGTCGCCGCTTAGCAAGCAGTTGAGCTGCTCGTCGGTCAGCTCGTCGATAGCATACGCCGATTCCACCATCTCGCAGTCGGGCATCTGCTCGGCGCGTTCAAGCACGGAATACGGAAGCACGTTGTTGTTCAACGCTTTTCGGCGGACAGTAAGCAGCTTTGCCGCCATAACATTGAAATGAGCGGGCTTATATTCGGTTCTGCCCTCAAGCAACTGACGAAGCATATCCTTCGGGAAAGCCCAAAGCGGGATCTTCACAGACGGGCTTCTGAAGCCCGTAACTCCGTTTGATGAAAGCTCCGCAGCGG
>DILZ01000105.1:20007-23011 GCA_002425305.1 Ruminococcaceae bacterium UBA5579 | reverse complement strand
GCCGCGTCGGGCGCTTCGGGGTCTATTTCCTCCGGCGGAGGCGGAGGCGCCGATTTCGGTACAACGACCTTTTTTTCAACATAAGGGTCGTATATCTTTTCTATCACCGCGCACCTGAACGGAACACCGCTCTCCACGCAGGAAACCGCGCCGTGATGTCCTTTAAGAAGCGCGGAATACAAGCCCGAAACGTGATATACTATCCCCTGGACCCGGCGACTCTTCACCTGCTCATCAGTCCCCGCCTTAATACGCGCCGCAAAGTAATCCATAGGCTGAGTCGGCAGCAGAAAGCACGGCTTGTACGTCCTGTTTCCTATCGCGTGGTTATGCTCAGCTGTTCCGTGTACCTCGTGCGAGATGTTATACGCGCCCCAGAAAAATATACCGTTGCCGTCGGTGGGATAATAATCGGCATAATACGCCGTGTATATGCCGTCCTCCAACAGACCGAATATATCACGCATTCCGGAGCTTAACGACTCGCCCTCGTTCAACCTGTTAAAGCCGTTCGTGAGTGCGTCGTTTATCTTTATGTCATACCCCTGAAAGCCCGGGCTGAACGACACCAGCTTATCGCTTTGCTTGTTTGCGCGGTTCGGACAGATAAGGTTGAGCACAGGATCGTTGCCGATATAGAACAGCCTCATACGCGAGCTTATGTTGCCCGATTGTTCAACGCAGCCCGCGCCGCACATCCCAATAATGCCCCCTCCTTCCTTAACGGAGATCAAAAGCACGCTTTTTCCGTCATAATCAACGGTTTCAGATTTTATATCTACGCTCAACAAACTCACTTCCTTAAATTGTGATCGCCATAAAATAACTCAAATCCAGTCCGGCGTTTCCGCACAGACCGTAAAATGATCTTTTTATCTCTGCTCGAGATTAAGCGCTATGATGTCCGCTATCCCGCTCACGAACTTCTTATCGAAGGCTCTTTTGGGAATATATGCGGTGGGAGAGTTGTTCTTATAAATAATGAACATTTTATCCGATTCAATAAAATAATCCACGTCCGTCCACGGAACAAGATCCCTGCTTTCGTAAACGCAGCTTTCGCAAGCGGCAAAGCCATACCTGCTTACAACAAACGTGATATCCATTCGCGCGGCGCGGTCGGCGTCCGCAACGGACTTGAACCGTCCTCTCGCGATAGCTTGTGTAATGATATACACCAGCATCGCGGTTATCGCGCCAGCCGCCGCCGATATCGGCACAAAATACAGCCAATTCGTGCGGGTGATCCCTACCTTGACATGAAGCACTCCGAAGGTCACCAACGCGATAAGCAGCCCGATAAGCCACAATATCTTCACCAGCTTGAAGTTCAGCAGCATAATGAAAGCCGCCGCCGTATCACCCTCGTCAAGCACGTCCTCGCCGACATACGTTTCCTTACCGGGCGCCATCTCCACATAAGAAGACTTCAAAGGGAAAAGCCGCCTTCCGTGCTGATAGCCGAACTGATGGTCCTTTTGCCGGCATTCTATCAATGCTATCGCCCGTAAAATGTCCTCCACGCCGCTGAACATCTTGTTGGTTACAGAATATTTTCCGCCGATTGTTTCAAAAGCTATCTCCTTCGGTGTTACAGCTACGGCTCTTATCATATCCCAGCTGTAAACAACGGGCTGATCGGAACCTATTTCGTAAACCGCAAACACACTTCCGATTATGTACGAGAACCCCTTTTCGTCATCGACGGCGCAAACGGGTTTAAGGTCGCAAAAAGCCAATTCCGCACCTCTTTTCATATCTGCGGCAATTTTTCTGCTGCAGACAAATTAAAATACACCAATATATTATATTATATCATATCTCCCCCAAAAAATAAAGGGGTAAAATACATTTTTGCAAAATTTTTTTAAGGAAACACTGATTTAATNNGAAGTCGAAGTTGCAAGCAAAACACGACTATCAGCGTAACGCCGTCGTCGCTTTCGATACGCGACGGCTCTTCCTCGTCCAATGCCGCGCGGATATAGTCGCGCTCGATGTGCATATCCTCTTCGATATCCGATATTTCCGTTTCCGTGGGGTTTGTTAGGGCTATCCAGCAGTTCGGCTCTATTTCGGGCGTTTCCACTATTTTCCCCTCAACGCTCTTGTAATAATTTACCAATTGGTTCAGCTCCTTTTCTAAAGCCGCAAACAAGCGCGGCGGTTATTTTGCTTGCAACTTCGACTTCGACCGTCTGCGCTCATTGAAATCACCTCTCAGTAAAAAATTATCATAGGGGCACCGCAAATAGTCTTCGGAAGCGCCCGATTTTATTATATTATTAAGGAAACGCTGATTTGTTGGCGGTTTTCCCCGCCTGAGGCGGGGGAAAACCGCATAAAATAAAACTTTAATTTATATACAGACCATTTGATCAGCATTTCCTTAACAAAACGCAGTTTCAGCAAAAGCAAACGGAGACCGAAGCCTCCGTTATCTTCAATAAACTACCGCCTTGCAGTAGGGCGCATTATAAAACCCGCTGTAAGCAGGGTGGGTAAGGTCGCCCAACGGTTTCACGCTCCCGCCGACTGTAAGCGTAAACTCACAGGAGGTCTGCAATCCGCCGCCGGAGTCGAGATCCCTTTTTAAAATTGTTCGGATCATAAATAGCGCACATACGCCGGCAAGGCAGTATTGATATTTTTTGTTTTCGCGCGGCGTTTATTCGCCGTCCTCGCCGTCAAGTTCTTCCAAATCGGAAAGATCCATATCGGGAAGCTCGGAAAAACGCTTTAAAAACATCTCTCCGACACGGTTATACTCGTCGTCGTCATCGACGGTGGCAAGCATTTCCTCGCCGTTTATCACCGATTCCTTCAGCACCACGAACTCCACGTCGGACTCGCCGCTTTCGTCATACTCCGCAGGGATAAGCGCGTAATATACCGTGCCGTCCATCTCCGCGCGGTCGACGAACTCGAAGCGCGTCACATTGCCTTCCTCGTCCTCAAGCTCGATAATCCCCTCGTCCTCGTCGATATGGATCTTTCCGATTTG
>DILZ01000105.1:11889-19940 GCA_002425305.1 Ruminococcaceae bacterium UBA5579 | reverse complement strand
CATGTTGTTGTCAAGAGGGAATTTTCCAAAAACAAGCCAAATCCCGTGTTTTTGCGAGATAATCATTACTTTGCCCAAAACGGCGTTTGAAAATATATACAAAATCACAATAAGAAATTTGAAAATTTCTATTGACTTTGACGAAATAATATGTTATTATATATTCAAGGAAAGAGAAACCCGAAGTCAAGCCGAGAGGTCGGTACGGGAGGATCTTCCAAATCTTCAAAGGGAGTACAGTCCAATGGAAATCTAAGCTTTCAGCACGCGAAAACACTTCATATTTTTCGGAAGTGCAGGTTGCAGAAAAGGAGTACAGTCCAATGGGTCGTTGATCACAGCGAAGATGTTAAATTCTCAAACGAAAGGCAGGCGAGCTCCGATGGAAATTGAAGAACCTTTCTACAAAGCGTCTGCGGGATCGCCCGACGCTTACCGTTGAGGTAATTTTTAAGACGATGATCCGTACGAAAGTTGATGAGCTTTCACAAGTGCGGAATCCGTCAACGCAAGGTGTTATACCGTTATGAAAACCGCACGGTTACGTTGATCCCGCAGATATTTTCTTCCGCTTTAACGCGTTTACATAGATAAGCCATAATGAAAGTGGTGGTTGCAATGTGCGAGTTAAGACCGAGGGTTGGAAAATTCTAGCAGGAGGTTGAGTCCGATGTCCGTAAAAATTTGCTCAAAACCCAAATTTTGACAAGGAGAACGGTCCAATGTAATACGCATTTTCACAATTGAATATATTATCTCCCCGTGCGGAAGCGCGAGGAGATTTCAGTCTGTATATAAACCCACGGTTTCCCCCGCCTTGNNCTCCGGCGGGGAAAACCGCATAAAATCAAGGTCGTGTTTTATTAAAAATTTTTTCTACAAGCTGTGATATCCCCGCGTAGAACGCGCGGGGATATTTGTTGTTATTCGTAAAACAATATGCAGTGTCTAACGATATCGTCCAAACTGTCACAATCGTTGAACTCGTGCGTAAAGATCACATACCAAGAAAAGCTCTCGTCAAAGACGTAGATATCGCTTGGCAGCTGCGGGTATTCTATATAGCAGTCGTGCTTTTCCGCCTCGAGCTCGGCGTTCCATTCGTCCACGGAAAGCCGTCCAAGCTCCGCGCCGTCCGCCTTTATCACGGCGTTCGGGTACTTGTCGGCGAACAACGTGCCATTCCGCCAAAGATCCCACATAAAATAAACGCCGCCTCTTTTTTCAAGAAACTCGGCGGCCTGCTCCTGCGTACAAATGTTTTTCTCGCTGTACACTTTCAGGGCGTCCCACAAAAATCCACGGACGTTCTCGTCAGCTTGAAGACAATATTTTCGGTAATACTCGCTCTTTGTGTTGACAAAGCACTCTATAAAGCGTTCACGGAGCTGCTTTGCGCGTTTCAAGTCAATGACCTCAAATTTCACGGCAGCACCTCTTTTATAAAATTTTCCCCGCCGTCGGCAGGGAACCGGATCATATGGAACACATCGCGAGCATACGCGTTATGCAAGGCAGCACGTCTGGTCATTTCTTGTCGTGCGACGGACGCTCGGACACGGTTTTGATAGCGTAAGAAACCGCGACATTAATATCAATGGAATTCTGGCGCATAAGCGAGTTCAGCTTTGAAAAAAGCTCTCCGTTGTGCGTGCTGACATACTTTGACGGCAGCTGATTGAGCGCCATAGCCTTCATATCCTCAAGGCAGCGATCGCATTGGCAGCAATCCTCGTCCTTAAGCATTGTGGCCAGCTTTTCATCAACAATACCTTCCATTACATTTACCAGTGCCATAGTTTCCTCCTTGATGTTAAACGTGTTTTTCGAATATGATACTCCACCTACATTATACATCAAACAAACACGTTTGTCAAGGGTTTTGCAAGTTAACACAAAAACGCCTCGGCACTTTTGTATATTTTAACAAAATGCGAAAGGCCCCCCTTTTCACAGAGAGCCTGCTTTACATATTCGTTTTTCTGCGCTTAATAACCTTCTGACGCGAGAACTCCTCGCGCTCCTTTTCCTCAAGAGCGTTGGTGATAAAGTGGACCTGCTCCTGAAAGCGCGGTATCATTATGTTTTTCAGCGCGTTAGCGCGCTTTTGGGTTTTCTTTATCGCAACCGCAAGACGGTAAATGCTGTTCTCCACCTCGGCAAGGCGCACGGTTATTTCCTTTGCCTTGTTGAAGCAGATGTACGCATAGTCAAACGAGGAGTTCGTGCTGCTGAGCGCGTAAACGGGACGGTCAACCGGTGCAAACTCCGCGCTTAGCTTCGGAAGCTCCACGCCCATAACGCTCCTCACGGAGAGCTTCAGCGAATTTTCTACGGGAATGGAGCTTGCGTGCATATTTACAACGCCAAGCGTGATGTTAGCGTACGCCAACGCTTTATAAGCCTCGGAATAGGTGCTTTCAATAGTCGAACGCAGCTCCTTTGCCTCGTCGGTGAGGGACACCATTTCACGCACGAGAATGTTGCGTTTTCTGTCCATAAGCTCATATCCCAGCTGTGCCTGTTTTAACTGACGTTTTGACTTTATTAAATTGCCCTTGGTAGGGAAAATCTGTTCAGCCATTATTTTCTCCTGTTCACAGCTCGTTAGCTATATCGGTCGTGATCTTTACGGTATCGTCACCAAATCTTGCTGCGCGTTCAGGGTCGTATTTTTCGTTGAGAAGTTTTTCGTCGATACGGTCAAGCTCGCTCTTGGGCAGACTGCACAGCAAATCCCAACCGAGGTCAAGCGTTTCGTCCATTGTGCGGTTTTCGTCAAAGCCCTGATTGAGGAAGTTGTCCTCGAACAAGCGCCCGAAGCGCATATACGCGCGGTCGGTATCGGAAAGCTCCTCCTCGCCGATAACCGAAGCCAAGCTCCGAGCGTCCTGAACCTTTGCGTATGCCGCGAAAAGCTGATTGGAAACCGCCGCGTGGTCGGCGCGCGTGTAGCCCTCGCCGATACCGTCCTTCATCAGACGCGACAGTGACAGCAGCACGGAAAGTCCCGGATAAACGCCGCGCTGATCAAGATCGCGGTCGAAAACTATCTGCCCCTCCGTGATGTAGGCGGTAAGGTCGGGGATAGGGTGGGTGATGTCGTCATTCGGCATCGTGAGTATCGGTATCTGCGTTACCGAACCCGTGCTTCCCTCTATAACGCCAGCGCGTTCGTACAGCGACGCGAGGTTGGAGTACAAATAGCCCGGATAGCCCTTGCGCCCCGGTATCTCGCCCTTTGATGACGAGAACTCGCGCAGAGCCTCGGCATAGCTCGTCATATCCGTCATAATAACGAGAATATGCATATTCTTCTCGAACGCGAGATATTCCGCAGCGGTAAGCGCACACAACGGAGTAAGCAAGCGTTCTATTATCGGGTCGCTCGAAAGGTTGAGGAACATACATACACGCTCCGACGCGCCCGTTTCCTCAAAGCTGCGGCGGAAGTAGTTTGCAACGTCGTTCTGAACGCCCATTGCCGCGAATACGATAGCAAAATCGCTTGAACCTTCACCCGTGAGCTTCGCTTGCTTTACTATCTGTACCGCAAGCTTATTGTGCGACAGACCCGATCCGGAGAAGATAGGCAGCTTTTGCCCTCTTATCAGCGTCATCAGCGCGTCTATCGAGGAAACGCCCGTGTGGATATAGTTACGCGGATACTGCCTCGCAACGGGGTTCAGCGATTTTCCGTTAACATCGCCCATTTTTTCCGGGAACACATCACCTAATCCATCGATAGGCTTGCCCGCACCGTTGAACACTCTTCCGAGCATTTCCGTCGCAAGCGGTATCTCCAGGGGCTTTCCCGAGAAAATCGTCCGCGTGTTTTCAAGCGAAATACCTTTCGTTCCCTCAAAAACCTGCAATATAGCCCTGTCGCCCTCAAGCTCAACAACGCGCCCGATACGCTCCGTGCCGTCGTTCAGGCGAATACGCGCTATCTCGTCGTAAGCAACGCCCGAAACGCCCTCAAGCGCAACCAAAGGACCGTTTATGTCTTTCAGTCCTACATACTGCAAACTCATAAAATAGTCCTCCTTAAACGCTTAAAGCGCCGATTTTTTCTTCGATCTCCTTAAAATAACCGTCAAACATTTTCAGATTGTTATTCGGAATATCATATTTTATCTTGATAGCCTTTTCAAACAGTCCCGTTGCAAGAACATCCGACAGCATAACGCCGTTCTTCAGTGCGTCGAGCGATTTCCTGTACAGCCGCACGATGACCTTCATCATCAGCATCTGCTTTTCGAGCGGAACGTAAGTGTCGTCCTTGTGATAGGCGTTCTGCTGCAAAAATCCCACGCGGACAACTCTCGCGGTCTCGATAGCGAGCTTTTGGTCGTCGGGCAGAACGTCCGCGCCGATCAGCTTTACTATCTCCATCAGCTTGGTTTCTTCCTGGAGTATATTCGCTATCTCCTGACGCAAGCCCATAAATTCCAGACCGACATTTTCGTTGTAGAACCCGCTCAAGTCCTCGACATATTCGGAATAGCTCTGGTTCCAATCTATCGCGGGGTAGTGACGCGCATACGCAAGCGATTTATCGAGTGCCCAGAAACAGCGCACAAAGCGCTTTGTGTTCTGCGTTACCGGTTCGGAGAAGTCCGAGCCTTGCGGCGATACCGCGCCGATTATCGTAACGCTGCCCTCGGTGCCGTTCAAATTCTCCGCATATCCCGCACGCTCGTAGAACTCGGACAAACGGCTCGGAAGATATGCCGGAAATCCCTCCTCGGCGGGCATTTCCTCCAGACGTCCCGATATCTCGCGCAGGGCCTCCGCCCAACGCGACGTGGAGTCCGCCATTATCGCTATATGATAACCCATATCGCGGTAATACTCTGCGAGCGTTATACCCGTATAGATACTCGCCTCGCGAGCCGCGACCGGCATATTTGAGGTGTTCGCGATAAGTACCGTTCTGTCCGTCAAAGGGCGGTTGGATTTCGGGTCGATAAGCTCGCTGAACTCCTCGAGAACCTGTGTCATCTCGTTGCCGCGCTCGCCGCAGCCGATATATACGATAATATCCGCGTCGCACCACTTTGCGAGCTGATGCTGCGTCATAGTCTTGCCCGTACCGAAGCCTCCGGGGATAGCCGCCGCTCCGCCCTTTGCTATCGGGATTATCGTATCGATGATACGCTGACCCGTGATAAGCGGACGGTTGATCGGCAGACGCTTTGCGATAGGACGCGCTTTCTTGATAGCCCATTTCTGCACCATTGTAAGCGGCATTTCCATGCCGTCCGCGAGCTTCAGCTTGATGATCGTGTCATTTACGCAATACTGCCCGTTCTCCGCCGCGAACGTCACCTCACCGCTCACATTCGGCGGAACCATACATTTGTGCGTGATAAGCGCGGTTTCGGGACAGGTGCAGTAGATATCGCCGCCGCTAAGCTTGTCGCCGGCCTTTACGGTCACGGTAACGTCATACTTCTTTTCGGTGTCAAGAGAGAACAGCGCATTGCCCTCCGCAACGAAGGCTCCGTTGAGCTTCGTCATATCGCGCAGCGGACGCTCGATACCGTCAAAGATATTCGAGATTATCCCGGGTCCCAGCGTAGCGCATACGGGCTGACCCGTGCTTTCGATAGGCTCGCCTATTTTCAGCCCGGCGGTGTCCTCGTATACCTGTATCGTTGTGAATTTATCGGTAACTCCAATGACCTCGCCGATAAGCCGCTTTTCGCCAACATACACCATTTCCAGCATTGAAAAATCGCGCGTGTCGGCGGCTTTTACGACCGGTCCGTTTATTGAGTAAATCGTGTTATTCAATGTGTTCATTCCCTTCGTGGAATTATAGCCTGAGCTCGGGTTTATCCGTGAACGCTTCCCGCTCGCTTTCAAGAGCGCTGTCCAGCGTATAGTCCGCGTACAAGCCCTTTTTCTCGTCAAGCGCGCTGATACCGCCGATCATTATCGTGCGCTCCGTGCGGACCTCGCGGGTGGTGAGCTTCTTCAAGCGCTCCGTGTCCTTTGCCGCCGCCAACACGACAAACTCCGATCCCAGCTCGTTTTCCGCCTTGGCTAGCGAACGCTTGAGGTAATCGTCGTATTTTTCGGACTTTGCGAACTCGATAAGCTCGCCGCGAAGCTCCTCAAAAAAATCGTCTATCAGCTTTTTTCTGTGAGCGCGAACCGCTTTGGTCGTTTCAAACTCGCAGCGTGAAAGCTCCTTTTTGAACTTCATCTCAAAAGCGTTCTTCTCCGCGCGCACCTGTGATAAAGCCTCCGCAAGGGCGTGCTCCGCCTTTGCCTTGCCCGCCGCACTCTTTTTCGAGCGTATCTCCTTCGTGCTTCGGGCTATTTCCTCGTCCGCCTGCTTGTCTATCGCCGCGCGGAACATCTCCGCCTTCTCGGCGTACATTGCTTCCAAATCCATATAAAACACCCCGTTTAGTTGTTAGAGAATAGCAGTTAGTTGTTAGTTCCCGGTCGTGTGTGCCAACTAAAAACCAACGACTATAAAACTAAATACTTATCCCGATAGCTTCCTCGATATAGCGCGAGATAGACTCGCTTATCCCGCTGTTTCCGTGACGGTCGGGTATCTCCACGATAAGCGGTCTGCGGCGGTTGAGCTTGATGTCGTATACCTTATCGTGACACAGCTCCACCAGCTTTTCCGTCATCAGAATGACCGCGACGTCCTTGTCCTCCGCCGCCTTGTCAAGCTCGCTCAGAACGTGCTCCTTGCTGTGGGCCACAACGCCCTCTATTCCCGCTATGCGCATACCCATCTGCGTATCGATATTGTCGCTTATCAAAAAGAATTTCATAGCTTTTCCCAAAAATCAACCGAACAGAATAAGGATAGATATAAGAAGTCCGTAGATAGCAACGCCTTCGCCCAGAGCAACGAATATCAGCGCCTTGGAAAACGCCTTATCGTTCTCGGAAACCGCGCCTATCGCCGCAGGAGCCGCACCGCCGACCGCAACGCCGGTGCCTATCGTGCCAAGACCCGTTGAAAGAGCCGCGCCGATATATTTAAGTCCGTTGGAGATGCCCTCCGCGCCTGCTGCGGGATCTGCGGACGCCGCGAACGCGCCCGTCAAGGGCAGCAGCGTCGTTACTATCAGCACACCGAAAAACGAAACGATATTCGTTATAACCGCGCGCTTTCTGTTTACGGGCTTCTTGTCGCGGATACGCTTAAGTCCTATAAAAAGGGGCAGCATTATCGCCGCGACCGCGATAAGCGGCATAATTAAAATAAAAATCATATTCATTACAATGTCCTCCTAAAATTCAAATTCCGGAATCCAGCTTAATTTCAACAGGCTTGAAATCCTTGCCGCCGCCGTCGTAAAAGCGGCTGAATATCTCATAGAACTCCAGACGGAGCACCTGAATACCGACAAGCAAGCCCTCAATACCCATTACGACAATATTTCCAATGATGTAAACGATAATTGTTTTGACAGTCACCGGAGCGTCGGTCGACGCTCCCGCAAGCTGTGACACAACAAGCATAAATCCCGCGTGTGACAGTACGAAGCCGCCTACTCTGAGATACGACATCGTGTTCGACAAAAAGCTGATCGCCGCCTCGAACAGCTCTATGAAATTGCTGATTATGAAGTTGCCGACCTTGAACGGCTCCTCCGGCTTTTTATGATCGATGGCGTTCATTAAAGGCTCTCTGAAGAATATCATCAGAGCCGGTAAGGCGATAAGCCCGATAATGTAGATAGGGTTCATAACCGGTATGCCGTACAAAAGCTGACACACAAGTCCTGCTACCAGCGACGTGTAGAGAACGATACCGCACAAGCCGTTTACGCTGAAAACCGCGTCGCCCCTGTTGCCCGCCTTTAATTTAAGCACCATATTGAAGATCATCGAAATAAGTATCAACACAACGCCTATAAACAGCGCGAACAGCAGCACGACCACCGCCGCCTGGAATATGCTTTCCGGATGCTCCGGAATGCCCATTCCGCCAAACATTCCGCATACGCCGTGCCAGATGTTTTCGCGGTGATATATCGGCGGGATTATCGTTTCTATTCCGAATACCGAGC
>DILZ01000105.1:6681-11791 GCA_002425305.1 Ruminococcaceae bacterium UBA5579 | reverse complement strand
CCCACGTCACCGAACATCAGCCCGAACAGTATCATATATGTGACGGCCACATACGGAGTCGGGTCAAACGAGCTGTAACCCGGAAGTCCGTACATCTTCACAAACATCTCAAACGGACGCACGAACCAATTATTCTTCAGCCTTACGGGAACGTCCGCAGACGCGCCCTTTTTCTCTATCGGTATCTCAAGGCACTGAATATACGGCGACGCGTTTTTCAGCTCCTCGCGCAGAACCTTACATTCGTGCGTTGGACAAAAACCGGTAAACGAGAACTTGTCATCCGATACAACGACCTTCTTGCGCAGCTCAAAGCAATCCGACTTGTATTTCAGCTTGCATAGCACCGCGTTGAAGTCGCCCTTCAGCTTGTCGGTAAAATCCGCCAGCTCCTTTTCAAGAACTTCCTTTTGACCTGTCTCGGCGGCTATCGCCTCGGCAAGCTTTTTATCGGCATTCTCCGCGTTATCCTCCAGATAATCGGGGAGCTTTGTACGCTCGAACCCAAAGGAGTTCATCACCACATCTGCGAAATCAATAAGCGATTTGGGCGCGAAATATATTCCGTAAACATAGTCCTCCGAGCGCTCGAACGGCATAAATACAAAGCATTTCGACGCGTAATAGCCAAGCTTCGGTTCGTTTTCGGCGGGAAGCCTTCCAATTCGTATCTTCACATATTTCAGCGAGAACAGGTCGTGGAACGAAACGTCCAGACCAACCAAATGCCGAATGTAGTCATCGGTGGCCTTATGCTCCTCCAAAACGCGGTTTACTTCCTCCAGCTTTTCGCTTATCTCATAATATTTGCTGCTGATGTTTTCGAAATAGCTGTCAAAATCCTCTGCCGTTTCGTACCGCAGAGATTTGAAATCGCAATACGTCGGTTCAATTTTCAGATTGACAGCCATATCGTGTATTTTGGAATAAACTCCAAGATACGGATTTTGTTCATTAAGGTTACGAAGCACCGTGCCGCTTGACGTCATCTGGAACTTTCCGCTGCCGCAGCACGCCATAAGCGCGCCGTCCAGATCGTCTATCGAGCCTTCTATCGACAACAACGACATTTTCTCGATGCCCATAGCATCACCCCCATATAGTTATTAGTAAATAGTTGTTAGTTATTAGTTGTTTTATTGTTGCGGTCAACTAGCAACCAGCGGCTAGTTACTATTAAACTACCAGCATTTCAAGGATAGCGCCGCCGTCCAGATGATAGCGTATCCCTTCGATTATGGTTTTTATATTTTTAAGCTCAACGCCGATAAGCTCCATAAACGCGAAATATACCACAAGCGAACTGCGCGACATACGGAAGAGCTTTTTCAGGTGCTGAAGACTTATCTTATCCGTCAATATCTCGACGGTCACGGGTATCTCCTGCGAATGTAAGCCATAGCCTATCGCGTCCAGCTCGGCGGCGAGCTTCATAATATCGTTTTGCTCGGAAAGCCGCTCGATAGCGTCGTCCGAGAGCCGTCGCTTGAACGGTATCAGCGCGTCCTTCGCGCTGCTCGTTCCCGCGCCGAACAACCGCGTATATCGGTAAACCGTAACCACGTTTTTCATATCGATAACGCCGAGTATCAGGCGTTTCAATTCCTTTTTCTCCGCTTTATCGCGATTTTGTTCCACCGCTTTCAGCATATCAAGATAATATTCGGTGTAAAGCCTGCGTTCGATATTGCATATGTTCAGCTCACCCGTGCTTTCCGCTTCAACAAGCGCGGGACACACGCTCTTCTCATAAGCCGTACCTCGAAGCAGAGCGGCTGCCTCCGCAAAGTTTTTCGCAAGTCCCAGCGCGGCAAAGTCTATATGGGTGTGCTTTGTCAAGAACATCGGCAGCGCGGCGATATACTCTATCGTTATTCCGCTTGCGACGCTCTGAAGCGCCGACAATATCTGCTCTATCTCCAGCTGCATTATAATATATCTGAAGAACGATCTGCTCTCGGAATGATCAAAGCTGTAAAACCGCTCAAAGATATCAAACACCGATTTTCTTATCATCGCTTCAAGCTGTCCGCGGTGAACCGTCTGCGGATTTACCGACGCGAGCGCCTTTCCGTAACGTTCGGTCTGTTTAAGATAGGCGCACACATCTACGAGNNCGCAAGCGGAATAACGATAGAGAATCCTCAAGCTTCAGCGAATTTCCGAACACCGCCCTTGTTTTCGCTATCACGGCGTTTCCGGCAAACGACATACTATCCCTCCGTTATTCGCGCGATTATCTCCGCTTTCCACTGCTCCTTATGCGCGTTGAACCTTTCATCGAGCCTTCCGCACTCGTCCGCAAGCGTCTTGTCCGCTTTGGAGAGCTTTTCGTCAAGCATTTTCTGCTGCTCCCTGCGGAGCTCCTCGACCTTGGCGCGTTCGTGCGGCACCGCCTCCTCGCGAGCCTTTACAAATCCTTCTCCCGACTCGTCCGAAAGCCTGCGCTCCTCCTCGACAGCCATCTCCACCCGAGCCGCCGCCGCCTTGTCCATATCTATTATCTGCTGCAATATCTCCATTTCCGCACCGCCTTTTTGCTTTTTGCGCGTAAGCCTCTCGATGCCTACCTATTTATATATAGATTAACAATAACCCACCTTAATATAATAAGACTTTTTATGAGTTTCGTCAACAGTGAATTTCGACAAAATTTTTTTTTATTTTTATACATTATTCACAACATTTGCCGGCTTTAAACGATAACACGCAAAGTTGCTTGTTTCACCGTGCCGAAAACCGCTTGACATTTCGCTAATAAGATAGTATAATGAAATAGTCACACAACCGAATAATTTTTACAAAACAGGAAACTCTTCTATGGCAGAAGTGTTTTTTCCTATGTCCTGTTTTCGTAAAAGATTATGGGTTGTGTGACAACAAATGAGGGAGAAACATTCTGTAGTGCGTTCCGTCATTTGCGGGCGCACTTTTTGTTTGCACCAATAATATCTTAATCTTAATCTATACTTAATTTTCGGAGGAAGACAAAATGAAGGACGTACTTAAATTCGCGGCGGTTTGCGCGGCGGCTATGCTGATTTTACCGATCTCGGGCTGCAGAAAAACGGAGCTCCCAACGGAAATATCCGTAGCAAGCATCGTGCAGCATTCTTCGACAAGCACGGAAATTTCCGAACCGCCAACAGCTTCCACAACGGAAAATTCCGTGACGGAACCGATCGAGGAAAGCACGACCTCATTCGAAAAATGCAGTGAAGCGTCGGAATACATAATAAACTTTATGCAAAAGCGAACAGGCCGCACAGGTAAGGATTTGGGTTATGTCGGGGAATGGTGCGCGTGTATTTTGTCGGATTTGCTTATTTCCAAAGGTTACAATATAGTCCGCGCGGAAACTCCCTGCGACTTGGCTGTTACGCTGCTTAATAACGATTACGCGGACTTCTTTTGCTTCAGACAAAAAAATTACGACAGTCTTGTGGAATGGGGATTACAAAATACGGAGCGTGTAAAAATGATGTCGCGCGAGGACTACGTTCCGACGCGCGGCGATATGATCTGCTATCTTTTTCACAGCGAAGCAAACAGGTATAACTGGAGTCACATCGGGATAATTTCGGAAAATTACAACGGTGAATATGTCTCCTCTCTTGAAGGGAATATTGACGTCAATTTCGCAATAAAAGATCCTCTTTTGCGTTATATTTCAACTATCCGCCGACCTTATAACGATACGGTTGTGGGGATAATCCGCTTAAAATAGGCTCGTGCCGCTTTTGAGAAAGCACAGATTTAATCAGCACTTCGTCAAAAATATTCCCCCTCGCGTACTCCGCGAGGGGGAAACTCGTATTACCTTAAAAAGTTACCGATTACTTCTTATCCGCAATAGCCGCTTGAGCCGCTGCCAATCTTGCGATCGGANNCGTTGATAGCAGCCTGAGCAGCAGCCAGTCTGGCTATCGGCACTCTGAACGGTGAGCAGGATACATAGTCAAGACCGATCTTGTGGCAGAACTCAACAGACGAGGGATCGCCGCCGTGCTCGCCGCAAATGCCAACGTGCATATCGGGACGCGTGCCCTTGCCAAGCTTGATAGCCATTTCCATCAGCTTGCCTACGCCCGTCTGGTCGAGCTTAGCAAACGGATCGTTCTCGAAGATCTTAGTATCGTAGTAAGCGTTCAGGAACTTGCCCGCGTCGTCGCGCGAGAAGCCGTAGGTCATCTGAGTGAGGTCGTTCGTACCGAAGCAGAAGAACTCAGCTTCCTTAGCGATCTCATCAGCGGTAAGAGCCGCACGCGGGATCTCGATCATAGTGCCTACCTCGTACTTCATATCGCTGCCCGCAGCCTTGATCTCTTCATCTGCAACGGCAACAACTACATCCTTAACAAACTTAAGCTCCTTGATGTCGCCAACGAGCGGGATCATAATTTCGGGAACGATGTTCCAATCTGCGTGAGCCTTCTTAACGTTGATAGCAGCGCGGATGACCGCTCTGGTCTGCATTTTCGCGATCTCGGGGTACGTTACCGCCAGACGGCAGCCGCGGTGACCCATCATCGGGTTGAACTCGTGGAGCGAAGAAATGATAGTCTTGATCTGCTCTACGGTCTTGCCCTGAGCGTCAGCCAGCTTCTTGATGTCAGCCTCTTCGGTGGGAACGAACTCGTGCAGAGGAGGATCGAGGAAACGAATGGTTACGGGATAACCCTCAAGAGCCTCATAGAGAGCCTCGAAGTCGCCCTGCTGATACGGAAGTATCTTGTCAAGAGCCTTCTCGCGCTCCTCAACGGTATCCGCGCAGATCATCTCACGGAACGCCGCGATTCTGTCCTCGGCAAAGAACATATGCTCGGTACGGCAAAGACCGATACCCTCCGCGCCAAGCTCTCTTGCCTTCTTCGCGTCGGTGGGAGTGTCGGCGTTGGTGCGAACCTTCAGCACTCTGTACTTGTCCGCCCATGCCATAATGCGTCCGAACTCGCCCGCGATAGTCGCGTCAACGGTCGGGATAATGCCGTCATAGATGTTACCGGTAGAGCCGTCGATGGAAATCGGGTCGCCCTCGGTATAGGTCTTGCCCGCGAGTGTGAACTTCTTGTTCTCCTCGTCCATTGCGATGTCGCCGCAGCCGGATACG
>DILZ01000105.1:2596-6638 GCA_002425305.1 Ruminococcaceae bacterium UBA5579 | reverse complement strand
TACCCTGAGCAGCCTTCATACCGGTGATGTCCTCGGGAGAGGTCTCAAGACGAACGAGAACTACCTTTTCGCCTCTGGACTTCCACTCAACAGCGTCCTCTGCGCTGAATACTATCTTACCGCAAGCAGCTCCGGGAGAAGCGCCCAGGCCCTTGCCCACGGGAGTCGCAGCCTTAAGAGCGGCAGCGTCAAACTGCGGGTGAAGCAGAGTATCAAGGTTGCGCGGGTCGATCATTGCAACTGCCTCTTCCTCGGTTCTCATACCCTCGTCAACGAGGTCGCAAGCGATCTTGAGGGCAGCCTGTGCCGTTCTCTTACCGTTACGGGTCTGAAGCATAAAGAGCTTGCCGTGCTCAACGGTGAACTCCATATCCTGCATATCGCGGTAGTGGTTCTCGAGCTTTGCGCAAACGTCCTTGAACTGCGCAAACGCCTCGGGGAACTTCTGCTCCATTTCGGTGATGTGCATAGGAGTACGAACGCCCGCAACAACGTCCTCGCCCTGCGCGTTGGTCAAAAACTCGCCGAACAGACCCTTTGCGCCGGTAGCGGGATCGCGCGTGAACGCAACGCCCGTGCCGCAGTCGTCGCCCATATTGCCGAACGCCATAGACTGTACGTTTACAGCTGTGCCCCAGCTGTACGGGATATCGTTATCGCGGCGGTATACGTTCGCACGGGGGTTGTCCCACGAACGGAAAACCGCTTTGACAGCGCCCATAAGCTGCTCCTTCGGGTCGGACGGGAAGTCCTCGCCGATCTTGGACTTGTATTCTGCCTTGAACTGCTCCGCAAGCTCCTTGAGATCGTCTGCGGTAAGCTCGATATCCTGCTTAACGCCTCTCTTCTCCTTCATCTCGTCAATAAGCTGCTCAAAGTATTTCTTGCCGACCTCCATAACAACGTCGGAATACATCTGTATAAATCTTCTGTAACAGTCATATGCCCATCTGGGATTGTTCGACTGCTTTGCCATAACCTCAACAACGGTCTCGTTAAGACCGAGGTTCAGGATAGTATCCATCATACCCGGCATAGAAGCGCGCGCGCCGGAACGAACGGATACGAGCAGCGGATTTTCGCTGTCGCCGAACTTCTTGCCCGTAATGCCTTCCATTTTAACGATGTACTCGTTGATCTCCGCCATAATTTCGGGATTGATCTGTTTGCCGTCCTCGTAATACTGTGTGCATGCCTCCGTAGTGATCGTAAAGCCCTGAGGCACCGGCATACCGATGTTGGTCATCTCCGCAAGGTTCGCGCCCTTTCCGCCGAGCAGCTCACGCATATTCGCATTGCCCTCGGAAAAAAGATAACAATACTTTTTTGCCATTGGATTTGTTCCTCCTATTTAGAAAATAGATTTTTTAGAAGCAAGAGGTAAGAAAAGGCGTTTTCTCCGTTCTTCCCTCTAATCTCTAACCTCTATTATAACACATACTTGAAAAAATTGCTAGTATTTTTAGAAAAATTTTTCAAAAATTTTGCAAAATAAACAAAAAAGGCGAGATATTAATATTAATGCCTTTTTCTAAGAGCCTGCCGCCGTTAAGCAAGATTAATACCAGCTCTTGAGCGATGCCGGATATTATATGCAAAATCGACTTGAGTCTGCCTTTTTATGTAAATTACCGCAAAACACTTGTAATCGCGTTGAAAAAATGCTATAATAAATCCGGTTTTGATAATCGCTTATCAAAACCGGATCTTTTAAAAAGGAGTTTATAAGATGTCAAATTTATCCTTGGGAAAAAATTATTCCCGAAAAACCACAGCGATACTTATGGTATTCGTAACAATTATATACATAATGTTCGGCGCGAAAACCTCTTTTGCCGCCTCGTCAGACAAACCGACAACCGTAACGGGACTTAAAGCAAGCTCGTCCGCAAGCAGCGTCACACTCTCGTGGAACAAGAACTCCACTGCCGACAGCTATGAGATCGATATGTATAAAAACGGTAAGTGGACTTATGTCACAAAAATATCCGGAACGTCCTACACGGTAAGCGGGCTTTCAGCGAACACCTCCTATGATTTCAAGGTTTTCTCGTTCAAGGGCGATCAATACAGCAGCTCCGCAAGCGTTAAAGCGAAAACCTCCGCCGATTTGTCGGACAAGCCTACAACAGTCACGGGGCTAAAGACAAGCGCGTCCGCAAGCAGCGTCACACTCTTGTGGAACAAAAACTCCACCGCCGACAGCTACGAGATCGATATGTATAAAGACGGAAAGTGGATATATGTTGCTAAAATACCCGGAACGTCCTACACGGTAAGCGGGCTTTCGGCGGACACCTCCTATGATTTCAAGGTTTTCTCGTTCAAGGGCAACCAATACAGCAGCTCTGCAAGCGTCAAAGCGAAAACGGCGCAATCCGACGTTTCGGAAAATCTGAACCGGCTTTTAAAGGAGTATCCCGACGGCTCGCATTTTACAAAGAACGGCAAGGCGTGCACGACCCACTCCGGATGCGACTATATGGGATCTTGCAATTGTATGAACTTCAACAATGCCATCCAATGCGTCGGCTTCGCAAAATATGTGTATTACAATCTCCGCGGAAAAAAATGGTCCGCCGCCGACCAAACAACCGTTAACCTCTACAATCCAAGCGGAGAGGCGCTGAAAAACGTTCTGCTGGGCAAACCGTCGGGAACGTACATTTACACGTTGTACGGAGGCGGTCACGCACTTGCGGTAACGAATACGACCCCGGAAGGGATAACCGTATACGAGGCAAATTCGTCGCGCTATGATCTGTGCGGAGTGAGATATACATATTATGATTGGGACAGCTTCGCAAAAAGGATCGGCACGCTTGTCAGCTATACTTGCTGAAACAACAAATCTGCGGTCATACGAGGCTGCGGAAAAGACGGCTCTTTTGTACTATGACCATAGCGCAACGGCGTTTTAACACATTTCCCCCGCCNNAAAACTTTTTATATTCGGACTGCGGCGGATATGCTTCCTTTAAGAACCGCTTGTTTATGTGAATTTTTTAAAAGCACTTGTAATCGTACCAAAATAATGTTATAATATTTATAATCTGTTAGCGGCTGCTTCTCGTCAGCTTTTTTGAAAAGGAGTATAAAATGTCAAATTCATCTTCGGAGAGCATTTATTCCCGTAAAACCGTTACGATACATATGATACTTATAGCAGTCGTATGCGTAGCGTTCGGCACTATAAATCTCATATCCGGCGCAATAGCCGTAGGCGCTATAACTCTCGCTATGGGTATCCTTGTCCCGGTCGTTACCATAGCCATCAGAAACAGTACGGAAACATCCACACAAGGCTTTATTCTTTCGATAGTCCAGCTGCTTACCATTATCGTAATCTCTACGGCAAAGCACGAGCTTCACACGATGTTCGCGCTTATGCTTGCGTCTATGGCGGTCGCGTCAATTTATTGCAGCATTAATTGCTTAGCGGCGCATTGGGCGATCATGGACGCCGCGTCCGTTGCCGGCATTTTTATGAAGGACTTTTTTTATGGTGAGGAAAGTATGGTCACCATCATAAAAGGCATCCTGTCAATAAATATCGGCGCAGTCGTGCTGGTTTTCCTCATCAAATCCTGTATTCGTTTTCTGAACGCGACACGCGAGGAAAAGAACCACAGCGAGCAGCTTGTTAACGAAGTCAACTCCAAAATGGAAGATGTAAACCGACTGATGGAGAACCAGAAGAGTGTTGTTCAGTCCGTTTCCGGTATCACCGTAAATCTGTCGGATTCCGTAGAGAGACTCAAAGACGTGGGCCTTGAAATGAGCAGCTCCGTTGAAGATCAGGAGCGCGCAATGACCGAGATCACGGACGATATATCAACGCTTGCCGAACAAACAAACAAAAGCTATAAAGAGGCGTCCAAGGCGCGCAGCGCTGCCGATGAAAACACAAATATGCTTACTGAGAACAATTCCGAGGTCGACAAAATGTTGTCCGCTATAAGCGACATCAGCGACTCCGCAGAGCAGATAGGCACTATCATCAAGGCCATTGAGGATATAGCTTTCCAGACGAATATACTTG
>DILZ01000105.1:0-2583 GCA_002425305.1 Ruminococcaceae bacterium UBA5579 | reverse complement strand
AAGCGGGAAAGGGATTTGCCGTCGTCGCTGATGAGGTACGCAACCTCGCTTCAAAGTCCGATGAAGCGGCAAAGAGTACGTCGGCGCTTATCCACACGTCCATTGAAGCGGTAAAGAGCGGCTCCGATATCGCGCAGAACGTTGCCGCGAAAATGAGGGAATCCATAGAGGTGTCAAAGCAAAGCGCGGAATTCTCCGCAACGATAGCGGAGCTTACCGAAACGCAGACGGATATGATGAACGCTATGCGCTCGAAAATGGAACAGGTGTCGCGCTCCATAGCGAACGGTCTGGACATCTCGGCAAAGAATACCGAAATAGCGCAAGCCGTTGCCGACGAGGTGGAAAAGCTGAATGCCGCGATAGGCAGCCGCTGATAAACCGCCGTTCCATAAGTGGAACACCAAAAGCCTGTCCGTACAAATCAAAAAGAGCATCTGTACGGACAGGCTTTTTTATGCAGACAGATTTCGTGCATTTCCTAAAGTTAGTTTTGTCTAACTCGTCAAAAAAGGAAATGATTTCCGACATAATTTGTGCAAGTTCAACAATTTTTTTGCTTCAAATTCTACAAGGAAATCATTCTCAAATCAAGTGATTGATATAGATTTTTGAATGATTATGTGGTATAATGTTATTAATATACTATGCTGCATATACATAAGACAAGCCGCGGAAATCTTTTTTGCAACACGGCTTTTCTTGTGCGTTTGCACGCACGGTAAATCAACATTAGGAGGCTATGATATGGCTTTAAAAAAGAGTGCCGTTCCCTTTTCGGGAACGCCCGAACAGGAGGAGAAGCTTCGCGCGGTGATCGCCGAACATAAGGACGACCCCGGTGCGCTTATGCCGATACTCCAAAAAGCACAGGACATCTACGGCTATCTGCCCATAGAGGTCCAGCAGATGATAGCGGACGCTATGGAAATTCCGCTTGAAAAGGTTTACGGCGTTGTTACGTTCTACGCACAGTTTTCGATCAACCCGAAAGGTCAGTACAAGATCTCCGTATGTCTTGGCACGGCTTGTTATGTCAAGGGTTCCGGCGATATCTTCAACAAGCTTCAGGAAAAGCTTGGGATCGGAAGCGGCGAGATCACTCCCGACGGCAAATTCTCGCTTGACGCGTGCCGCTGCATAGGCGCGTGCGGACTTGCTCCCGTACTTACGGTCAACGAGGACGTTTACGGCAGACTTACCGTGGACGATGTAGATAAGATACTTGAGAAATACAACTGATAGTTGTTGGTTTTAGTCAGCTAACTACTAGCTACTATTCTCTAAAAACTAATTTGAGGAGTTGGACTATGAATAGAATAAACACTATTGACGAGCTTAACGCTGTCAAAGCCAAGGCGGCGGAGGTCGTAAACGTCCGCGTGGACGGCAAGGACAACGGCGTTAAGGACGTTCTGGTCTGCGGCGGTACGGGCTGTACCTCCAGCGGGTCTATGAAAATCGTTGAGAAGCTCGAAGAAGAGATCAAAGCGCAGGGTCTTGAGGGCAAGGTAAATATTATCAAAACAGGCTGCTTCGGTCTGTGCGCGCTCGGCCCTATTATGATAGTATACCCCGAGGGTACGTTCTACTCGAAAACCGAGCTGGATCATATCCCCGAGATCGTGGAATCTCACCTCAAAAACGGCGTTCCCGTAAAGAAATATCTCTATGCGGAGACCGTTGACGGCGACACGATAAAGTCGCTGAATGATACCTCGTTCTACGCACACCAGCACCGTGTGGCGCTCCGCAACTGCGGACTTATCTCCCCCGAGCATATTGAGGAGTACATAGCGCGCGACGGTTATCAGGCACTGTATAAGGTGCTTACGTCAATGTCGCAGGACGACGTTATCGACGTTATGCTGAAGTCCGGACTTCGCGGACGCGGCGGCGCGGGCTTCCCGACCGGACGCAAGTGGCAGTTCGCAAAGGCTTCCGTAAACGATCAGAAGTACGTTTGCTGCAACGCCGATGAGGGCGACCCCGGCGCGTTTATGGATCGTTCCGTATTGGAAGGCGACCCGCACGCGGTCATCGAGGCTATGGCTATCGCGGGCTACACGATCGGCGCAAATCAGGGTTATATCTACGTTCGCGCGGAGTACCCGATCGCCGTTGAGCGTCTGGAGATCGCTATCAAGCAGGCTGAAGAAGCCGGTATGCTCGGCGACAACATCTTCGGCACGGGATTCTCGTTCCACCTCGGCTTGAGATTGGGCGCGGGCGCGTTCGTCTGCGGTGAGGAGACCGCGCTGATGACCTCTATCGAGGGCAACCGCGGCGAGCCANNGAGCCGCGCTGCCGTCCTCCGTTCCCCGCTGTCAAGGGTCTGTTCGGCAAGCCTACCATACTGAACAACGTTGAGACCTACGCGAACGTTGCACAGATCATTCTGAACGGCGCGGATTGGTTTGCTTCTATGGGCACGGAAAAATCGAAGGGTACCAAGGTATTCGCTTTGGGCGGCAAGATCCACAACACCGGACTTGTTGAAGTTCCTATGGGTACGACGCTCCGCACGGTTATCGAAGACATCGGCGGCGGTATCCCGAACGGCAAGAAGTTCAAGGCTGCTCA
>DILZ01000004.1:5336-6088 GCA_002425305.1 Ruminococcaceae bacterium UBA5579 | reverse complement strand
TTGCGCTGTTTCTGTTACAAAAGGCGCGCAAAGCAGAAGAAAGAAGAAATGATAACGATGACAGCAATATTGATTTCTGATTTCTCAGCGGTCTGAAAACATACTTTTCTACAAATACCCCCTCCTGTAATGCGGGAGGGGGTAAGTCTGTATAAAACTCCATTTCCAACGCGGGAATGGGGTTTAAAATTAAGAGCGGGGAAGAGCTTGAGGAAAAAACAAGCCAAAGCCCGTTTTTTCCGCAAGCGGTTTTGTTTATTTCGTTGAGTGGCTGCTGCGCATACATCTTTCGCCGCGAAGTATTTATCTTTATTTTATCCCGAACATTTGACGGCACAGCAGTTTGCCGCTTTCTGTTCTGAAAATGTCGTTGTACGCGGATATGATGCCGTCCATAGAGACCGCGTCGTCATAAAGGTTTACGATAAGATCCGCTTCTATCAGAATTTGCAGATCAACGCCGTCGATATCCGTGTATGTATGGTGGTGACCCACAAGATAACACGCGCGTTCGGTGATATCGGCGGGGTAGCCCGCGTCGGCGAGCATACGCTTTGCCATTGGAGGACCAAGCTGTTCCTGCTGTTTGCCCGTGCAGACCCCATACAGCTTTTCGCCGATCTTTATTCCCACATCGTGGACTATCGCCGCCGCCTCCGTTGTCATTCGTGTCCTCTCATCAAGACCCTCCGCCGCCGCAATCAGCTTTGCGAACTCGTAAACTTTAAGGAAGTGCTGTATGCGTTTCGGGT
>DILZ01000004.1:1679-5285 GCA_002425305.1 Ruminococcaceae bacterium UBA5579 | reverse complement strand
TCGTTTTCGGTAATGTAAAAAACCGTGCGCTGTCCGCGTTTTTCTGTTTATATTCTAGCACATTTTCTCGAATATTTCAACCATTTTTGAGAATTATAAGAACAAATTAGTATATTGATCTCAAAAAAGGAGCGATCTTATGGAAGAAAACGTAAACGAAAGGCTTTCGCCGAACTTACCGCTCAGTCCTTTTCTTGATGAAAATATCCGCAACATCAAAATATTCACCGACAACTCCTCCGACGTTATTATAAAGCCCGGCGCGGTCGGGCAGAACCGCATAGCCGTGGTGACGTGCGAGGGAATGACGGGCACGGACACGCTCGCCGAGCTTATTTACAGCAAGCTGAACGCGCTTGGCAACCTAGACGCGATGCCGCCCGAGGAGCTTATGTCGCGNNCTGTTCAACGAGTATCTCACCGCCGCAGAGCAGATGGAGCTTATCACATTGGGCGATCTTGTGCTGAAAATGCAGTCGGGGTTCGCCGTTATCCTTGTGAACGGCTGCGCGAGGTGTATCGGCATCGGGATACAGGGCTACAAAACGCGCGGTATCGACGAGCCGACAAGTGAGCTTAACGTGCGCGGCTCACGCGAGGGCTTTGTTGAGGCGATCCGTACAAATATGTCGATGATCCGCCGCCGCATAAAATCTCCGACGCTGGTTTTCGAGATGCGGCAGCTCGGGTCGCGCTCCAACACGGATATCTGCGTGTGCTACATCAGCGACAAAGTCGACCCTAAGCTGCTTGAGAACGTCAAGGAGCGGCTGAAGTCCGTCGACCTAAACACGATACTCGAAAGCGGCTATATACAGCCGTATCTTGAGGGCGAGGGCGGCTGGTTCTTTTCGGAGTGCGGCACTTGCGAGCGCCCGGACACGTTTGTGGCGAAGCTGTACGAGGGACGCGTCGGGATACTCGTGGACGGCACGCCGTTTGCGCTGGTCGTGCCGCATTTGTTTATCGAGAGCTTTCAGACGCTCGATGACTATACTCAAAAGCCGTTTTACGCGGCGTTTATAAGATTAGTGCGAGTCATAGCGTATCTTATAACGCTTTTTCTGCCGGGCATTTATGTGGCGATAGCGAGCTACAACCCCGAAATGCTGCCGTCGTCGATTATTCTCAACCTGGCTGCGGCGGAGCAGGCAGCGCCGTTTTCGCTTATGGTGGAGTGCCTGTTCATACACTTTATGTACGAGATACTCAGAGAAGCCGGGATACGCCTGCCGCGTCCTATCGGGCACGCCATCGGAGTAGTCGGCGGTCTTGTCATCGGCGACATCACCGTAAGCGCGGGGCTGGTGGGAGCGCCTATGGTGCTGGTGGTGGCACTTTCGGGCTTGTGCAGCTTTGTTGTTCCGCAAAACTATGAAAAGATCGTTGTGTTAAGGTTCTTGTATATCTTTATGGGCGGGATATTCGGTCTGTACGGACTTGCGCTTATTTCGGGTGCGGTCATCGTGAAGATGTGCTCGCTAAACACCTACGGCGTTCCTTATATGGCGCCGATATCGCCGTTTTCGCCGAAGGCGTCCCGCGATATGCTGATCCGCGCGAACTGGAAGCGTATGGCAAGGGGCGATGTTACCGTCCAAAGCCTGAACGGAGCCAATGAAATAGTTTGATAGAGAATAGTTGGTTAGTTGTTAGTTATGAAACCCTTAAACAGCTTGCAGCACCTATAATAACTAGCTACTAACAACTATTTGCTATTAAACTTAATATGGGAAGGAACAAATATGATAAGAAAATATCCAAAGATCAGCACCTCGCAGCTGTTTTGTGTTCTGCTGCTGTCACGCCTGAGCGCGGAGATAGTCTATCCTCGCACCTCGTCGGGGACGGCAATGGAAGCGATATTGGCGTTGATAATATCGGAGGTCATCCGTTTGCTGCTTGCGCTGCCGCTGATAATCTATTCGTTCAACGGCAGCAATGTTCACCGCGCCGTCTACAATAAGAACAAGTTCTTAGGCTGGACGGGGGCGGTGTTCGCGGCGATCCTTCTGTTTGCGGCGACTGTCCGCACTATGCTGAATATGTCGCAGTTCGCGTCGAAAAACCTGCTCCCCGACAGCGCGATGTGGCTTGTCTTCGTGCTTGCTGCCGGTTTTGCGGTGTATTCCGCTTTTATGGGTGTGGAGGGGCTTGCACGGTCGGGTGCAATATTTCTTGTTGCGGCGGCGTTGATAACGCTTGCGGTGATGCTGGCGGATATCCCGTATATCAATAGCTCGTCGTTTGAAAGTCTTATTCAATTCAAGGACGGCTCTTCGCTCGTCGGCGACATCATAGAGCGCGTTATGCGCGGCGGCGATTATCTTATTTTCGGGGCGCTGCTGCCGTATGTGTCAAGAAACCGCAAAAGCGAGCTTGGCAGGACGGCGCTGCTTTTTTCTCTGGTTTCAACGCTGGCGGCTCTTGGCGTTACGGTGATGAATTGCCTTGTTTTACGAGAGCTGTACGGTCAAAGCGAGTTTCCGTTCCTTGCGGCGGCGTCGCTTTCGGATATCTCGCTGTTCAAGCGTCTTGACGGTCTTGCGGCAGCGATATGGTCGCTGAGCGCGGCGTTCCGCTGCGGCGTTATGCTGTTGGCGGCGGGGTGCGCGGTCGCGGCGGTTTACAGAGCGAAAAGCTCCGTGAAAAACGAAAAGGAGGCGGCTCAATGAGAAAGCTGATAGTGGCTTTGGCGCTTGCTGCGCTTGTGACGCTGACGGGCTGCACGGATTCCACCGAGTTGGGCAGCCGCGCGATAATTCAGTCGGCGGCGATCGATTACGACGGGAAATATCGTGTCAGCGCAATGCTGTTCAGCAGCAGCGGCNNCGGCGGTGATACCATCGACGCCTCTCAGGAAAACGTTATCCGCGTTACGGGGGAAGGAGATACCCTTTCGGGCGCGATCGACGACATTTCTCTGGTTGACGGCAAGCGCATTTATATGAGCGAAACGAAGCTGCTGATACTCGGCGGCGGATTTGATAAGGCGAACGCTATGGACGCTTTGAAAACGCTCTACTTTGATATGCGGTGCAGCCTGAATATGCCCGTTTGCTGCGTTGAGAACGGCAAGAGCGCCGCGGAAATAAGCGATCTGCGGTTCACCGAGGGTATAACTTCGGCCGACAAACTGCTCTCGCTTATAGAAAACGGTGAGCGTATGGGCGTGTCGCCGAAAGCTACCTTGCTTGATCTTCTCGCGGATAACGCGGGCGGGAGGGTATCGATGCTGCCAATGCTGGGGATAACGGAAAACGGCAGCGGAATGACAAGCTCCGAGGACGGAAAAACAGCGATCCTGACAGGCTCGAGATATTTTTCCGACGGCGTTCTCGGAGAGCATTTTGATGACAGGGAAACGGCGGCGCTTATGCTTATCACGGGAAAATCGAATAAGATAATGCTGAATTACTTTATCGGTGACGCCGAAAAAACCTGCGAGGCGTATTCCGTCAAGATAACCAACGCATTAAGCAGCGGCAGAAGCGTTCGGCGCGTTACGGCAAAGTTCCGCACGCGCGGCGGCGGACGGCTTTCCGAAACGGACAGAAGGGCTGCGATGAATTCTCTTACGGAGCTTATCGGCAGCGTGGCTTGACA
>DILZ01000004.1:0-1639 GCA_002425305.1 Ruminococcaceae bacterium UBA5579 | reverse complement strand
TCGGCAAAATTATGCTCGAAAATCCGTGCACGCCGAGATTCAGAACAGGCTCTTATAAATTCCAAGCGTTCGGGCTTTTTCTGCAAACTGAAACCGCCTTGGTGGATCAAGACGGTTTTTACATTATGTATTTTATTTGTTTTTGTTGGTGAATTTTATCACACCCTTGTCGATAAGCGTTAACAGACTTTCGATCACGCGCGGGTCAAATTGAGTTCCCTTGTTGTTTTCAAGCTCGCTTATTATCACGTCCTCGGACAGACTGTCGCGATAACAGCGCTTGCTGTTCATCGCGTCAAACGCGTCCGACACACAAATTATCCGCGCTATCATCGGTATCTCTTCGCCCGATATGCCGTTGGGATAACCTTTTCCGTCATATCGCTCGTGGTGGCAAAGCGCTCCCATTCTGATGCCGTCGATCGTCGTAAAATCCTTCAAGATATCGCTTCCGTACACCGTATGCTTCTTCATTATCTCATATTCTTCATCGGTGAGTCGTCCGGGCTTTCCGAGAATGTTATCGGGGATATTGATCTTTCCGCAGTCGTGCATAAGCGCGATCCAATAAACTTGATCACATTCCGATTCGGAGTAGCCGAGCTGCTCCGCGAGTATTTTGGAGTATTGAGCGACACGCAGAGAATGTCCCATTGTGCTGGGATCCTTCGCTTCTATAAAGTTCACGAACGTCTGCATAGTCTGCTCGATCGTTTTACGGTCGCGCTTTTGAGATTCCTCGTAGCGCTTGAGGTTCATTTTGACCGTAACAAGCGAGATAAAACAGCTCACCCAGGCCAACGCAAGACCGCCGACCACCCAAAAAAACGGGTTTTTCAAGACGCTTGCGTGCAGATGATAACGTATCTCGCCCTCCGAAAAATCGATAACGTATTTGGTGTCGCTATGTGGCGTGTACATTATAAAGCCGACCTTGACACCGCCCACGGAATTGTTACGCTCGGGTATGATAGTGGTTTCGCCAAGATCAAAGCTCGGATGATACACAAAATAATCGCCCTTAAGCAGACGCACCATAGGACCGCTCGGTGTCATAAAATGATCAAGCGTTATATCGTATTTGGAATATTGCGAAAGATTAAGCGCCTGAACCTTCTCCTCTCCATCGAGAAACTGGTGATATTCAAATTCGCCGTTCCAGGTGCTGTTTACATACATATCCTCGGGAATACGCAGCGTAAAATTCCAGTCGGCAACGACATCGGAGGTGTTGTTGATTATCTCCATTTCGTAGATCGTACCTATGGCCAACCAATAAATTACGTTTCCGTTTTCGTCCGAAAGAAGATCGTTCGGCCACGAACCCGCGTCTCCGCTTCGCGGAGCAAGCTTTACCGTAATATTCTCGAACACAAAATCCGTGCCGACGCGTTCGGCCACGGAAAAGTCATACACTCTTTCTTTGGAATTATACAAATAATTATTCAGAAAAAGCGCCACTGTCCCAAAAATCACTGCAAACGGCAGAATGATGTTCAGAAGCTTCAATGTTCTGCTCGTTTTTAATTTCATAAAGGTCATCCCCGTTTCGTGTAACAACTAAAAATATAATTTGCTATGATATATTATAAAATATTTCCTTCAAAAAATCAATCAGCAAAATTCGTTTTTAGAAAAA
>DILZ01000040.1:29367-30249 GCA_002425305.1 Ruminococcaceae bacterium UBA5579 | reverse complement strand
AGGCAGGTCGGTGGCGTCTATCTTCAGAACCGCGAGATCGGTGTCGGCATCCGTTCCGCAGAGCGTCGCGTCGTAGGTCTTGGAGTCCGATATTCCGGTTGCGGGGTCGGTCGAGTTGACTTTAACGGTATAGCTCGTACTGTCCTCAACAACGTGGTTGTTCGTAACGATGTATCCGTCCTTAGAGATGATGATGCCGCTCGCGGCGCCGTACTGAGTTCTTTTACCCTGATAGTTGACAAATGTTTCAATGTATACTATGCTGTCGCGCACCGCGTTAACGAGGTCGCGGGTATACATATATGAGCCGTCCGTCTTGAACTCCACATTGCTTGTGAGGTTTTGCTGCGGCACGGTAACACCGCTTTGCATTTCATCAAGCGTGGGGGCGCTTGTATTGCTCGTTGTGTTGTTATCCTTGCTGCCGCTCGGCTTGCTATCCGGGGTTGACGTACCAATCACTGCGGAGGACTGCATTCTGTTAGCGAAATATGTGCCGCCGAAGCCCGCTCCGCCGCCGACCACGATAACTCCCGCCAAAATATCGGCTACCTTTGCGGTGGTATGCGGTTTGCGCTTTTTGGGAGGCTTTCCGGACGGTGGAGTCGGCTGCTCTCCGCCGGGGTATTTTTGAAGCTGTGCGGACTGTTCATATCTGTTATTAAAATCGTTCATAAAAATTTCCTTTCCGAAAATCGCTTTTTGTTTATGACTTGATTATAACTCCGAATTGTGTAAAAAATGTGAAGTAAATTTGAAGAAAAAATTAAACTCACGAGATAGTTTTATAATTTTATAGAGAATAGCAGCTAGTTATTTGGGAGGCTCGCATTTCCCCTAATCGACTGCCAACTAACTACTAACCAGCTACTAATTACTATT
>DILZ01000040.1:21394-29317 GCA_002425305.1 Ruminococcaceae bacterium UBA5579 | reverse complement strand
GCTTGTGCGGCTTGCGGCAGTCGCCCTCATAGATGAAGCTGTTCGCGTTGCAGCCGCCCGAGCAGTAGAATTTCGCCCAGCAGTCGCGGCAGCCCTGCTTTGAATAGAGGTGTGTTTTCGCAAAATACGTCTTAATGTCGTCGTTGAACGTATCCTCAGATAGGTTGCCCATTTTCCATTTTTCTATGCCCACAAATTGGTGGCACGGGAAAATGTTTCCGTTAGGGTCAACAGCAACATAGTCATTGCCGCAGCCGCAGCCGCGCAAGCGCTTTATCGCACACGGTCCTTGATCGAGGTCCACCATAAAGTGGAAGAAGTTGAACTTATCCTCCGTGCGGTTCGCCATTGTTTCGCACAGCCTGTCGTACTCCTCGAAGATACGCGGAAGGTCTTTTTCGGTGAGCGCATACGGCTCGTTTTCATCGGTAACGACAGGCTCCGCCGAAAGCTGCTCAAAGCCCAATCCGCGCATATGCAGCACGTCCTCGGTGAAATCGAGATTGTATTTTGTGAACGTAGCGCGGACATAATAATCCGTTCTGCCGGGATTCGTTCTGCCATTCACCAGCTTTTGGAACTTCGGGACTATCACGTCGTAAGCGCTCTTTCCGTTAAGTGTTTTGCGTATCCTGTCGGTGGTTTCGCGCCGACCGTCAAGGGAAAGCACGACGTTCACCATTTCGCGGTTTATGTAGTCTATCTTCTCGTCGTCGAGCAGTACGCCGTTTGTCGTTATCGTAAAGCGGAAGTTCTTTCCGTGCTGCTTCTCTATCGAACGCGCGTAGTTCACCGTTTCAACAACGGTGTCCCACGCCATAAGCGGCTCGCCGCCAAAGAAATCAAGCTCGATGTTTTCGCGGTTTGCGGACTTTTCTATCAGAAAGTCGATAGCCTTGCGCCCTATCTCCGGCGGCATTATGCAGCGCTCGCCGCCGAAATCGCCGGTCTGCGCAAAGCAGTATTCGCAGCGCAGATTGCAGTCGTGCGCCACGTTCAGGCACATCGATTTCACGGGGCTTTTCACCATAGTTTCCGAATACTTTTCGTAATCGTCCTCCGCGAAAAGCTCACCGTCTTTATACAGCGAGTACAGCTCACCGTATGTTTCACGGACATTCTCCGCGGAGTATTGCGTGAGCTTTTCGGGAAGCTCCGGTGGCATTTCCTCCGACATCGGCGCGCCTACGAAGTCCAGCATATTGAAAGCGCAGTCGTCCATAACGTGGACGGCGTTGCTGTCGCTGTCTATTACGATATTATATCCCAATTGCTTAAACTTATGAACCATAATCTACCTCAAGCTCAAAATAATAGGGCGAGAAACCCCGCCCAAAAGCATTTTTACTTAATGCTCTCGCACTTCTGATTTGCCACCGTGCAGGAGGTCTTGCAAGCGGACTGGCAGGAGCTTGTGCATTTGCCGCAGCCGCCCTTCTCCGCGCTTTTCTTTAAGTTAGCCTTGTTGACCGTTACTATGTGCTTCAATGGGAACCACCTCTTTCTTATATTATACTGCTCTTATATTATAACATATTGTGGGAGATTTTTCAAGGGGTTTTTTCATTATCGGAAGGTTTTTTTACCTCAAAGACCTTGCGCTCGACATAGCTCATCATTCTGTTATAAGCGATGAGCCTTGCGGGAATAGGCAGCATACAGCCCAGAAACACCCCGACAGGAAAGCTCAAAGCCGCCGAAAACGCTATCAGTGTTACCGCAAAAAGCGTGGGCAGGACAAAGGTGTACCAATGCTCCTTTGTCCATTTCTTGATATAATATCGCTTCCTGTCCTCCAGCGAGAACGAGCTGTCCGCCAGTACGTCCTTAAGATTTTCCTCTGCCGCCTGCTTTTCTTCGTTTATCTCGAGCCGTTTCCCGCTGAGTATTTCGTTTATGCTCACCCCGTAAAACTCCGAAAGCTCCATAAGCATCTCCACGGGCGGCATATAGTTTCCGTTTTCCCAGCGCGAGATCGTTTTGTTTGAAGTTCCCAGCTTCTCCGCGAGCTGTTCCTGCGTAAGCTTCCTTTCACCGCGAAGCTGTGCGAGAAACCGTCCTATTTTGATCGTATCCATATTATCACCCCGACAATATTATAACAAAGCTCCGGCGAAAAGTACAGGACATAAAACGCGAACGGCGCTGCAACGCGTTTCTTCAATACAAAAAGGCGACAGTAAAACTGCCGCCTAACAGCCGGTCAACAAAAACGTATCACCGCAGCTCAAAAGCGTATCGGGGCCTCCCCGGCAGTGAACGCTCAGATAT
This sequence comes from Ruminococcaceae bacterium UBA5579, assembly GCA_002425305.1. Lineage (GTDB taxonomy): Bacteria > Bacillota > Clostridia > Oscillospirales > Ruminococcaceae > CAG-115. The sequence goes on along the minus strand of DILZ01000040.1, from coordinate 27,046 downwards.
CCTCATCGATAGCGCCGCCGTTCTCCTCAACGTCAAAAACGTTGCTTGCAAAAGGCGAGCTGCTCTCAAAGGGAGCGGAGGAGGGCGTTACAGGCTCTGCTGCAGGCTCTGCGGGAGCGGCAGGCTCGTCCTCAACCTCCATATCCTCGTCGAAATCAAAATCCCAATCGTCATCGATGTTGTCGTTATCCCAATCATCGTAATAATTTTCTTCGTTTTCCTTATCGATCTTTTTCTTTGTGATATAGGTAGCAGCCGCAATACCGCCGGCAACAGCCATCGCACCGATCATTAATACACCAAAAGCCTTCATAGACTATTCCTCCTTAAAATATGAGCAAAATTATGCCTCTTAAAACATTATACACCTTTTGCCAAAAAAATGCAAGTACCCTCTTTATTTTTAGCAATTCTGCACAAACTGATTACATATTTCCTGTAACATTCATCAATATCGAAAGAGCGGCAACAGGCGCGGTCTCGCAGCGGAGTATTCTTTTGCCGAGCGAAACACACGCAAAGCCGAGCTTCTGCAGCTCCTCAGCCTCGGACGGCTCAAATCCGCCCTCGCTGCCGATAACTATATCCACGTTTTTTTTGAACTCCGTCACCGCGTCCTTCAGCGGAGTTTCAGAGCACTCATAAAACATTATTCCCGTGTTTTCGGAAGAAATAAGCGTTTTCATTTTGGAAAATTCAACCGTTTCTCCGACGGTCGGGATAAGCCCTCTTCCGCATTGCTTTGCCGCTTCGTATGCGATCTTCCGCCAGCGCGGCAGCTTTTTCGCAAGAGCCTTTTCATCGGGACGCGAAACGCAGCGTTTTGTGATGATCGGGATAACCTCGCACACGCCGCATTCCACCGCTTTTTGTACGATAAAGTCCATCTTGTCGCTTTTCGGCATTGCCTGAAACAGCCTCACCCGAATGTTCGGCTCGGCAAGGTTTGCGGACTTTTCCAATATCCTGAACTCACAGCAGCTCCCCTCGGAAGATATCAGCTCCGCGAGGAAGTCCGTGCCGCGTCCGTCGCACAACACCGCGATATCGCCCGCTCGCATACGCAGAACGGACGTTATGTGCCGAACGTCCTCGCCCGTTATCACCGCCGTATCCTCCGCGATATTCTCCGTAAAAAAACGCGGATATCTCCACCGCTCCATCTAAACCACCCTTTAGTTTAATAGTTGCCAGTTATTAGTTGCTAGTTGCTCATCTTGCAGGAAAACCGCAATTGACAAGGTATAATATATAATTGATAATTTCGGAACGCGGCTTCGCCGCGATTAAANNGGCGTACCTTAATTCTCAATTATCAATTGGACTTTGAGTTTCTAGTAACTAGCTACTACAAACTATTAAACTAACAACTATCATCAGTTCCAACCGAACTCGCTTACGTTTGCGAACAGCCGTTGGACGTTTGCTCTTAGTCCCTCGTGCCCCTTGCGTTCGAGCTTTGCATCCGTTTTCAGTATCTCCTCCGACAGCCGCTCCACCTCGCCCAAAACGTCCGCGTCGTCAGCGAGGTCGGCGACCTTCATAGGCGGCAGACCGCTCTGCTCGCGCCCGAAAAAATTTCCCGGTCCGCGCAGCCGAAGGTCGGTGTCCGCTATCTTGTAGCCGTCCGCCGTGGACTTCATAGCGTCCATTCGCGCGCGGGTGTATTCGCTTTTGTTATCCGTCATCAAAATGCAGAAGCTCTCGTCCTTGCCGCGCCCCACGCGCCCGCGCAGCTGATGCAGCTGCGACAGCCCAAACTGCTCCGCGTTCTCGATAAGCATCACAACGGCGTTCGGCACATCTATCCCGACCTCTATCACCGTCGTGGAAATGAGCAGCTTCAGCTTGTTGTCGCGGAAATCGTTCATCACCGCGTCTTTGTCCGACTGCTTCATCTTTCCGTAGAGCAATCCCGTGGGAATTCCGGAAAACTCATTCGCCGTTAGCTTCTCATAGTATTCTATCGCGCTTTTCTTGTCGCTCGCGTCGTTTTCATTGACCTCGACGCGCGGACAGACGATAAACGCCTGCTTTCCCGCCGCGATATGCTTCTTGATAAAATTGTAAACGCGCGTGTGAAAGCTTGAATCTACCGCATAGGTCTTGACGGGTATTCGTCCCTTAGGCATTTCATTCAGCACCGAAACGTCCAGATCGCCGTACATTATCAGAGCGAGCGTTCGCGGTATCGGAGTCGCGGACATAGCAAGTATGTGCGGCGCGCTCCCCTTTTCCGCAAGCTCGGAGCGCTGACCTACACCGAAACGGTGCTGCTCGTCGACTATCACAAGCCCGAGATTTTTAACGGCAACGCTCCTCTGAATAAGCGCGTGAGTGCCTATCAGCACATTAAGTTCGCCTTTTTCCGCATCGGAGCGCACCCTCTTTTTTTCCGCAGCCGACATACTCCCCGAGAGCAGCGCGAGCTTTATCCCAAGCGGCTCAAGAAATCCCTTGAACGTATCGAAATGCTGTCGTGCCAACACCTCGGTGGGAGCCATCACAAGCGCCGTAAAGCCGTTATGCGCGGCAAAATACGCCGCTGCCGCCGCTACCATAGTCTTTCCCGAGCCGACGTCGCCCTGTACTAATCTGTTCATAGGGTAGGGACGCTTCATATCGGCTATGCAGTCGCGGACAGCGTTCAGCTGCGCGTTTGTCGGCGTGAACGGCAGCGAGTTGTAAAAACCGTTCATATCAACGTCCGACATCACCGCGCCGGAAAGCGTGCGCCCGCGGCTTTTCAGCTGCGAAAGTCCGAGCTTCAGCGTCAGCAGCTCCTCGAACACTAAGCGCTTACGCGCCGCCTCGTATTCTTCGCGGCTTTTCGGGAAGTGTATTTTGCGCATAGCCTCGTCCGCGCCCATAAGTCCGTATTTCGCAACTATCTCCGGCGGCAGCGTTTCGGCGCGTTTCACCTCCGCAAGCGCGTTTTTCACGTCCGCGCAGACGGATGCGTTGGAAAGCCCCTTTGTAAGCGGATATTTCGGCATAAGCCCGACATTCCCGACGGGAACGAACTGCGGAGAGGCTATCTCTAGCCTGAACGGGTCGCCCGTTATTTTTCCGGTGAAGATATACTCCTCGTTAAGCCGAAGCCGGTCGAACGTGAACTTCGCGTTGAAGAACACCGCCGTTATCTCTCCCAACCCATCCGTCAACAGCGCGCGGAACACCAAAACACGCCCGCCGTAATTCGACGGGTAAGTTTTGTGAACGACCGTCGCGCGGATAACGCAGGTCTCGCCGAACTCCGCCTCGCAAATACGCTTTGGTTCGGTAAAATCCACATAACCGCGCGGGTAGTATTCCGTTAGCCGCTCGACCGTTCCAACGCCGAGCTTTTTATACAGAGCGGCTTTTTTCTCGCCAACGCCCCGAAGTTCAATAATATCCATTACTCAACCGAAATAATATAGTAATACACGGGCTGTCCGCCGTTTATCATTGCGACTTCAATGTCGGTGCTGATTTTGGCGCGGAGATGCTCGTAAGCCGCCGACGCGTCCTCCTCCGCCACGTCCGAGCCGTACATCACGGTGATGTAGCTCGACGAAGAGTTTATCAGCCGTTTTGTGAGCTTTACAAGAGCCTTTTCAAGGTTCTTTTCGGTAAACACTATCTTGCCGTTATCCATAGCAAGAAGATCGCCCTGCTTTATCTTGTGACCGTCATACTCGCTGTCGCGCACCGCGAACGTTATCTGTCCGCTGCCCACACGGTCGATAGCCTCTGTCATTGCGGCGCGGTTAGCCTTAAAGTCGCTGCCGGGGTCATAGTTCATCATCGCGGAAACTCCCTGCGGTATGGTCCTTGTCTGAAGAACGCAGACGTTTCTGTCGGTGAGCTTTGCAGCCTGCTCCGACGCGAGAATGATGTTTTTGTTGTTCGGAAGCACAAAAATATTGCGCGCGGGCGTCTGCTCGATAGCCTCAAGAAGGTCCTCCGTCGACGGGTTCATAGTCTGCCNNCCGCAGACCACCTGATCCGCGCCGAGGTCCTTGAACAGATTTTCAATGCCATTGCCCGCCGCTACCGCGACAAAGCCCGTATCCTTAGTGACGGCGGCGGGAGCTTTTTTGTTCTTCTGCTTCGCCTTGTCCGCCTTGATGACTTCGTTGTGCGTTCTGCGCATATTCTCGACGGTCACGTTGTCAAGCTCGCCCAGCTTCAGTCCCTCCTCAAGAGCCTTGCCGGGGTGATTCGTATGGACGTGCACCTTTATTATCCCGTCATCGTCAACAACGGAGGCGTTTGCTCCGATAGTTTCCAGATACGCGCACAAAGCCGCCGTATCACGCGATTCGGTGTCCTTGCGAACTATAAATTCCGCGTTGTAGGCATACATCGGCTNNGCCACGGGAGTATTCGGCTTCACCTCGTCCTCCGCGGCGATGACCGCGCCTCCCGACAAGACCGCGTACATTCCCTCCAGTATCACGATATAGCCCTTGCCGCCCGCGTCCACAACTCCCGCTTTTTTCAACGCGGGGAGCAGCTCCGGCGTCTTTTCAAGCGATATCTTCGCTTCCTTGATATACTCCGCGATGAACTCCGACGCGGAGACCCCCGTTTTCGCCAACTCCTGCGTGTTTTCCCACGCCTCGCGCGAAACGGTAAGTATCGTGCCCTCTGTGGGCTTCATAACGGACTTGTACGCCGCGTCCACGCCCAGCTTCAGCGCCGCCGACAGATCCTCCGCGCTTGCGGTCTCCTTGCCTGCAAGACCTCTCGAAAGTCCTCTGAACAGCAGCGACAGTATAACGCCCGAATTTCCGCGCGCGCCGCGCAGCATCGCGGAAGCCGCTTTCTTCGCCACTTCGCCCGCAGCTGCGCCGTCGGGGGTGTGCGCCAGCTCCTCCAAGGCGTTTTTTATCGTCATAGACATATTCGTTCCCGTATCGCCGTCCGGCACGGGGAACACGTTCAGCTCGTCTACCTCTCGTCTGTTGTTGTAGATATTGTTTGCTCCGGATATGAACGCGTCACGCAGGAGCTTTCCCGAAATCGTCATCTTCCCATATTCCCTTTCCGTTTTATACTCTTATGGAATCAACATAAACGTTGACCTTTTCCACGGATATCCCCGTGCTTTGCTCTATCGTATATCCCACCTTATTTATTATGGAACGTATCACGGCGCTTATATTCACGCCGTACATCAGCGAAATATGAAGGTCGACGAGCAGCTTATCCTTAAAAAACCGCACCTTGACGCCCCGTCTGCTTTTGTTCTTTTTCTTCAGCGGCATAACCGTTTTCAGCGTTTCCTTTACGCCGGTAACGTTCATTGAGATTACGCCGAAACATTTTGTTACCGTGTTCCCGATAAGCTCGGTGAAATAGTTTGGCGAGATGGTTATCTTGCCGACATGATTTTGCACTGTTACCATATTTCCTCCTTATTTTAAANNAAAATTTCAAAATCTTGTCACCCGTGCTCCGCTCACTTCGTTCGCTCTGCACGGTTGTCAAGACCGGTCAGCCTACGTTCCGCTTGCGCTCCACTTCGGCTAACACTTTTTGAAATTTACGCGCCGCCGCAGCGTTGCTCTTTCCAAAGTGTGAATTTACACATTGCTATATCGCCGACTTTCCCGAAACACGAAATTTATGCACCGCCGTGACATTGCGAAAACGTTAACAGCC